>NZ_KI272826.1:55848-143030 GCF_000469505.1 Leptotrichia sp. oral taxon 215 str. W9775
AAAATGAATTTAAACTGAATAAATTTTGGAAAGGGAAAATTTCTGAAATTGTTTCATGAAATAGAATTGTTGAAAAAAGATGGCATATTAACTTAAAAAAATTAATATCAAACTAAAAATAAGGGACTTCCCTTATTTTTAGCTATAAGTTAAATTCTTTTTCAAAATAGAAAAATTCAAAAAAATCATTTATATTTAGGATTATTTTTCATATTTTTCTGTAATAACTCTTAGTGAATGCCAGCTAAGAGTGGCACATTTTACCCTTGCAGGCATATTTGCAACATATTCCATAAGAACTGCATCTCCAAGTTTTTTACTTTCTTCAGAAGTAAGTTTTTCTTCCTGCTTCATCATTTTAAAGAACAGATTTACCTTTTCTTCAGCTTCAGCCATTGTTTTTCCTTTTATAAGGTCAATAAGCATTGCTGTAGAGGCACTTGAAATGGCACATCCGCTTCCAAGGAAAGCCGCATCTTCAATAACGTCACCATTTAACTTAACTTCAAGTGTAAGGTCATCCCCACAGTTTGGATTGTGGCCTCTTTCAATATATGTAGGTTCTTCAATTTCCTTTTTAAGTTCTCTTCTGTTACTGTATTCCAGTATTGTCTGCTGATATATTTTTTCTAAATTCATATTTTAAACACTTCCTTTATTTTTAAAAGTCCTTCAATTAGTTTTTCTATATCTTTTTCATCGTTGTAAATGCTGAAACTTGCACGGCAGCATGACGGAACTCCCAGATATTTCATAAGAGGCTGGGCACAATGATGGCCAGATCTTACTGCCACATGATAGGAATCCAGAATAAATGCCACATCGTGGGAATGTACCCCCTTTACATTGAAGGCAATAACTCCTGTTCTGGCAACATTTTCTGTGCAGTATGTTTCTATAAATCCTAATTTTTTCATTTCTTCCAATGCTTTTGACGCTAAACTATCTTCAATTTCAGTAATTTTATCATAACCTATCTCTTCAATATATTCAATGGCCGCCTTTAATGTAACAGCACCTTCCACATTTTGTGTTCCCCCCTCAAATTTATTTGGCAGAGGAGCAAATGTAGAATCTTCCTCAGTTACAAACTCTATCATGTCTCCACCGTACAGGAATGGTGGCATTTTATCAAGCAGTTCCTTTTTTCCGTACAATATTCCTATTCCCATTGGAGAAAAAAGTTTATGTCCTGAAAATACGAGGAAATCAGCATCCATTTTTTGTACATCATGTTTATAATGAAGTATAGACTGGGCTGCATCAACTACAGTCAATGCTCCGTATTCATGAGCAAGTTTTACAATTTCTTCAACAGGCTGAATTACTCCGGTAACATTTACCACAGCTGAAACAGCTACTATTTTTGTTTTGTCTGACAGCTTGTTTTTAAAGTCGTTAATATCAAACTGACCATTTTCATCAAGGTAGACAAACTTTATTACAGCTTTTTTCTTTTTAGCAATAAACTGCCATGGAACAATATTTGCATGGTGGTTTGATATTCCAAGTATAATTTCATCCCCTTCATTTATAAATTCCAGACCATAGGAATATGCAATGAGGTTGATTGATTCGGTAGTATTTTTAGTAAAAATAACTTCTTCAAATTTTTCCGCATTAATAAAGTTTTTTACCTTTTCCCTTGCATCTGAAAGCAGGCCTGCAGCTTCTATTGACAAGGCATGGGAACCTCTACCAGGGTTTCCGTTATATTTTTCATAGTATTCCATAATTTTATCAAGCACTATTTTTGGTTTTTGCGAAGTAGCCGCTGTATCTAAATAATGATTTGTAATATTTTGAAATATAGGAAAATCTTTTTTATAGTCCATGTTGACTCCTTTCACTTTTTGTGTCCTCTAAATCTTATAGTAAAGGCTTTTCCTTTACAATTATTATACTTTTTATTTACTGTAATTTCAAGTGGTTTTTAAATACAATTATAAAGTCAGAAAAAAAATTGACAGTTCTTTTATTATGTAGTTTTCCATCTAAATCTTAATTATATTATTTAAGAAATGAAAAGTTATTTAAATAAGAAAAATTTTCATGAAATCCTTGACAATATGAAAAAATATCTATAAAATATCAATAGAAAAATTTCACAAACAAGGGAGATATTGTGATTAAAATTATAAGTCTTGAAAAAGACAGCTAAAAAAACAAAGTAAGTAATAAAAAAATAATATAAAGGAGAGAAACGGCTATGAAATTTGGAACAAAAATTATACATGGGTATAATATGATTGACGAGTCAACAGGAGCTTCTTCCATATCGATATGTCAGGCATCAACATTTCATCAGAATGATATAGATGATGATCAGAAATATACATATTCGAGATTTGGTAACCCTACAAGGGAAGCTCTTGAAGAAGCAATTGCCACTCTTGAAAAGGGGAAATACGGACTTGCCTTCTCATCTGGGATGGCGGCAATAACAGCCGTTCTGCTTTCTTTTTCACAGGGGGATCACCTTGTAATGTGTAAAGATGTATATGGAGGGGCTTTCCAGCTTGTAATGGAAGTTTTTCCACGTTTTGGAATTGAAGTAAGTTTTGTCGATGAAACAGATGTTTCAGAATGGGAAAACGCAATAAAGGAAAATACAAAAGCCTTTTACATGGAAACACCATCTAATCCATTATTAAAAATTACAGATATAGAAGCTGTAGTAAGTATTGCGAAAAAACATAATCTGAAAACAATAATAGACAATACCTTCATGACACCCCAATATCAGAATCCGATTCCTATGGGAGTGGACATTGTTATTCACAGTGCGACAAAATTTCTTAATGGTCACAGTGATGTAGTATTAGGAATGATAGTCACTGATGATGAAGATTTATATAAGGAAATGAAAAAGCAGCAGATAATTTTAGGGGCATTACCTGGAGTTGAAGAATGCTGGCTAGTTTTACGTGGAATGAAAACAATGGAAATAAGAATGAACAAGAGTTCGGAAACGGCTTTAAAAATAGCTGAATATCTTGAAAAACACCCTAAAATTGAAAGAGTGTATTATCCTGGACTGAAAAATCACGAAGGATATGAAATCAATCAAAAACAGGCTTCAGGTGGTGGAGCTGTATTATCTTTTGATTTAGGATGCTGTGAAAAAGTAAGAAGATTCTTTAAACTTATAAAATATCCTATTGTTGCAGTGAGTTTGGGAGGGGTTGAATCAATATTATCATACCCTTATAAAATGTCTCATGCATGTGTACCTGAAGAAGAAAGAATTAAAATGGGGGTAACTTCCGGGCTTATAAGACTTTCTGTCGGAATAGAAGATAGCGAAGATTTAATAAATGACATAGAAAATGCACTGGATAAAATGGATGAAGAGTAAAGGAAGAATATAGATAGTTAAAAAATAATACAGAGGAGGAAATTATGTTAAAAAAACCTGTTATAGGTATATCTTCAAGTGTAATAACTGACCAGGGAGGTATGTTTCCAGGATATAAAAGAACTTATGTAAATAAAGATTATGCAGATGCTGTTATAAAAAACGGAGGTCTTCCAATAATACTTCCCTTCAATGAAGATGAAGAAATTATTAAGGGACTTGTTTCATGTATAGATGGGCTTATTCTGTCAGGAGGACACGATGTGGCACCTTTTAATTATGGGGAAGAACCAGAACAAAGATTAGGGGAAATATTTCCTGAAAGAGATAAATTTGATTTCATGCTTTTATCTGAAGCAAAAAAGAAAGGAATCCCTATTTTAGGAATATGTAGAGGGTTCCAAATAATAAATGCATATGAAGGGGGAACGCTTTACCAGGATCTTTCGTATATTGATTCTGTTCCGGTGTATAAACATTCTCAAGGACATAGTCCTGAATTGAGGACACATTCGATAGAAATTGATGAAAATTCTATTTTACATGAAATATTTGGAGTTAAGGAAATGAAAGTAAATTCATTTCATCATCAGGCTGTAAAAAAAGTGGCAGAAGGATATAGAGTTTCTGCAAAGGCAAAGGATGGAGTTGTAGAAGCAATTGAAGCGGAAAACTATCCATTCCTGGTGGGAGTGCAATGGCACCCTGAAATGTTGGTTAAAATGTATGAAGATATGAATAAGCTGTTCACAGTACTGGTGAATAAAGCAGAAGAAAGGATGGGATAAAATGGCAGAAAAGCAAAAAATGAAGTTCTGGTCAATAGTATTACTTACAATAAATTCAATAATAGGAACAGGGATATTCCTGTCTCCCGGAAGTGTGGCAAAATTATCGGGAAGTTTAGCCCCTTGGATTTATCTATGTGCGGCGGTATTTGCCTCTGTATTGGCAATAACTTTTGCATCGGCGGCAAAATATGTTACAAAAAATGGAGCGGCATACGCCTATTCGAAAGCGGCATTTGGAGAAAATGTTGGGTTATATGTAGGAATTACAAGATTCGTGGCGGCAAGTATTGCATGGGGAGTTATGGCTACAGGAGTAGTAAAAACAACTCTTTCTATATTTGGTTATGACAGTAATAACACTTTATATATAACAATTGGATTTCTTGTTTTAATGTTAATTCTTATGGTTATAAACTTAACAGGAAATGGAATACTTACATTTGTAAGTGACATTTCTACAATAGGAAAACTTTTAGCTCTTGGAATTACTATTATTGCAGGTATTGTTATTTTACTTCAGACGGGGCACACTAATCTTTCTGAAATAAATTTACTTAAAGATGCTTCAGGGGAAAATTTAATCCCAGCTATGACAGTTACAGGTTTTGTTACAGCAGTAATATCAGCATTCTATGCATTTACAGGATTTGAAAGTATCGGAAGTGGAGCAAGTGACATGGAAAACCCTGAAAAGAACTTGCCACGTGCAATTCCTCTGGCTATAGGAATTATAGCGGCTATATACTTTGGAATAGTTCTTGTTTCAATGTTTATAGACCCTAAGGCACTCATTACTTCTAAAGAGGTTGTTGTCCTGGCTTCAGTTTTTAAAAGTAAGATTATTTCAAATATAATAGTATATGGAGCACTTGTTTCAATGTTTGGTATAAATGTAGCGGCATCATTCCATACTCCAAGAATATTTGAAGCAATGGCAAAGGAAAAACAGATTCCTGCATATTTTGATAAGCGTACAAGTAACGGAGTACCTATGAGAGCCTTCTGTATAACAGCATTGCTGGCGATAGTAATACCGATGGCATTTGGTTATAATATGATGGGAATAATGATAATCAGCTCAATTTCAAGATTTATCCAGTTTATAATAGTTCCTCTTGGAGTAGTTTTATTCTTCTATGGAAAAAACAGGGAAGAAGTACTGGATGCGAAAAAGAATTTTGTTACAGATGTGTTCTTCCCATTATTATCAGTAGTTTTAACAGTGTTCCTACTAGTTAAGTTTAACTGGGTGGCACAGTTCTCCTTAAAAACAGAATCAGGAGACATGGTTACTAACTGGTATGCAATTTCAGCAATGGTAATCGGATATGTAGTTCTACCTCTAGTTATGTTTATGTTCAAGAAAAATGAAAAATAATTAAAATATGGTATTATAAAAAGACTATCTCAAAATGATAAAATATAAATATAATAAAAACTATATTTCTCTTCATTTGTTAAAATTTTACTCATATAAAACAGTCATTCATAAAGGAAAAGTCAAAAACTCGCCTAAAGGCTTGGACAGATGACTTTTCCTAAATTCATTTACTGTTTTACATTTTAAAATTTTAAATAATTCGAAAAAATATAGTTTTTTACATTTATTTTTAAGTTTTCTTCTTGAGACAGTCTTTTTTATTATTTTTTAGAGATAGTCTCTACGTTTATTATATTCTCTTTTCCAGTTCATCAAATAAGTGTTCTTTTATTGCTTCATCATCGATGTTATCAAGTATTGGTCTGAAAGATGATTCAACTATAAGTTTTTTAGCTCTGCTTTCAGAAAGTCCTCTGCTCATCAAGTAGAAAAGCTTTGCTTCATCAACTTTTCCTACAGAAGCGGCATGTTCTCCTATTACATCATCTTCATTACAGAATAATGTTGGAATAGAGTGAGCCTTTACATTTTTATCAAGAAGTATTGCAAATTCCCCTTCTCTTCCTTCAGATTTTGAAGCTCCTCTTTCAAAATATAGGTTTCCCCTGAAAACCTTCTGAGCTGTATCTTTAACTGCTCCTCTTCCCTGAATTTCACCTATTGATTTTCTACCTTTAAATACGATTGAATACTCAAGATCAAGTTTTCTATTAAAATCAGCAAGGTATGCAGGTTTAATATATATTTCCGCAGCATCTTCTTCAAGATATGATTTATGGCTTATTCCATTTACTTTAGCACCAAGTTCTACACTGTAATATTCAACTTTTCCTTGCCCAAGAGCTTCTATTTTTGAAGATTCAAAGTTTTCAGACTCAGTGTTTAATGTCTGTATTTTTATTATTTTAACTTCAGAATTTCTTCCAGCTACAACTCTTATTATTCCGTTACGGTAGGATTTTGCTTCATCTTCAGAATTGTAGATCATTATAACAGTGGCTTTTGCAAAATCTTCAACTTCAATAATATTGTAGTCTATAAGAAGATTATTTTCCTTATTAAAGTTATAATTTATATAAATTGGTTTATCTACTTTTTTTCTTTCACTTATTTTTATATATTTTCCTTCATTGTAAAATGTATAATTCTGCAGCTTGAAAAAATCTCCAAGCCCGTATTCATTGTCATTTGAAAGTCTTTCAAGATCTTTCAGGGAATCATTTAATTCCTTTATGGATACACCATCCTGATCGGCATTTTTTACAACAGCGCTATTGAAAGGTTTAAATTCTTCAGGTTCGTTATATTTATATCCGACTCTTTTCCAGTTAGGCTTTTCAAGGGAAGCATATTTTTTAAAACTTTCTTTTCTATAACTGTTGTTATCAAGATTTTGTAAACTTGCTTCATTTAGCATTATATATTCCTCCTAAAATTACTTCTATATTTCTTATCCGATTGTTCCTTCAAGTTCAAGTTCAATCAGCTTATTTAATTCTACTGCATATTCAAGTGGCAATTCCTTTGAAATAGGTTCAACGAATCCTCTTACTATCATGGCTTTTGCCTCATCCTTGCTTATACCTCTTGACATCAGATAAAATATTGCTTCATCGCTTATTCTTCCTATCTTAGCTTCGTGTCCTATATCTACACTGTCGTTATTTATTTCAATTATAGGAATAGTGTCTGATCTTGATTCGTTGTCAAGCATCAATGATTCACATTCAACTGTAGCCTTTGATCCCACTGCATTTGAATTAACTTTTAGCAGTCCTCTGTAAAAAGATGTTCCTCCATTTTTAGAGATTGATTTAGAATGTACTGTTGAAGATGTATTTGGTGCGGCATGAACAATTTTACATCCTGTATCCAGGTATTGTCCTGCTGAAGCAAATGTAACTCCTGTAAATTCACATCTTGAACCTTCCCCTCTTAGGATAGTCATAGGGTAAAGCATTGAAACTCTTGATCCAAATGATCCTGATACCCATTCCATTACACCGCCTTCATCAACGATTGCTCTTTTTGTATTAAGGTTATACATGTTTCTTGACCAGTTTTCGATTGTAGAATATCTCATTCTGGCTCCTTTTTTTACAATCAGTTCAACTGCTCCGGCGTGTAATACGTTCTTTTTATACTTTGGTGCTGAACATCCTTCGATAAAGTGAAGGTCTGCCCCTTCTTCAACTATTATTAATGTATGCTCAAACTGCCCTGCTTCTGCCGCGTTAAGTCTGAAATAAGATTGCAGAGGCATGTTAACTTTTACCCCTTTAGGAACATATACAAATGATCCTCCTGACCATACAGCTCCATGTAATGCCGCAAATTTATGGTCATGCATAGTTATAACTTTCATAAAGTGTTCTTTTACAAGGTCTTCGTGTTCTCTTATGGCAGTTTCTATATCTGTGTATATTACTCCCTGATCTGTAAGTTCCTTATGAACACTGTGGTAAACAACTTCCGAGTCATATTGTGCTCCCACTCCTGCAAGTGACTGTCTTTCAGCTTCAGGTATTCCAAGTCTGTCGAAAGTTGATTTAATATAATCAGGTACATCATCCCAGTTGTCACTCATTACTTTTGCATCAGGTTCAAGATAATGCACTATATCGTTTATATCCAAGTCTGATAAATCAGGACCCCATGTAGGAACAGGCTTTGAATTGAACACTTCCAGAGCTTTAAGCCTGTATTCAAGCATCCATTGAGGTTCATTTTTCTTTTCAGAAATTTTTCTTACGATTTCTTCTGTAAGACCTTTACCTGTTGTAAATTTATGATGCATTTCATCCTTGATGTCATAGACACCTCTTTCAATGTCTGCAATGTAGGTTTTTTTTCTACTATCTTCCATTTTTATTATTCTCCTCTTTAAATTCTCTAAATCTTAGAAAGATTGGGTTATACAAATATTATAATCCAAGTTCTTCCTTCATTTTTCCATATCCGTCTTTTTCTATGGCTTCTACTATTTCAATTCCACCACTCTTAACTATTTTTCCATTCATCAGGACATGTACAAAATCAGGTTTCAGATATTCAAGTACTTTATCATAGTGAGTTATAATAAGTAGAGCTGTATCCTTTGTTTTTAATTTCTGTACCCCTTCAAAAACAATCTTTGTAGCATCAATATCAAGTCCGGAATCTGTTTCATCAAGAATTGCTAATTTTGGTTCAAGTACTGCCATCTGTAAAATTTCATTTTTCTTTTTTTCTCCTCCTGAGAATCCAACATTTAAATGTCTTTCAGCATATTCAGGATTAATATGTAATTTTTCCATTTTTTCTACTAATTCGTTATGGAATTGCATTATATACTGTTTTTCTCCTGTAACAGCTTCTTTAGCAGTTCTTAAGAAATCTTCTACAGTAAGTCCCGGAATTTCTTCAGGATACTGGAATGACAGGAATATCCCCTTTTGTGCTCTTTCATCAACTTCAAGCTCAGTGATGTCTTCACCGTCAAGTAAAATTTGTCCACTGACTACTTCATGTTTAGGATGCCCAACAAGAATACTTGCCAAAGTAGATTTTCCGGCACCGTTAGGTCCCATAATCACGTGAACTTCTCCTTTATTAATCGTTAAATCCAATCCTTTTAATATTTCTTTTCCTTCTACTTCAGATTTAACATTTTTTAATTCTAACAAACTCATTTCTATTTACCTCCAAAATTTATATTAAAACATTCTTTAATAAGTTTACTCTTATATTTTACAAAAAAATTGTAATAAAGTCAAATTTAAAAAAGTTATATTTTAGGTTACAGGAGCACATGTTCATATATGTTTTATATTATCCAATATATTGAATGAATTTTACAATTAATTGAATTTATAGTAAACTTAATCATAGTAATATTTTATTTAATGATATATAAAATAAGATATGTGGGGATGTCGTTATTTTATATGATTGGTTATATATTTGATTTATTTAAAAAATTACTGATTATTGTGCTGTTTATGTGTGAAAGATGATTTCGGAACCTATTAAAACGGGTTCTTTTTTTTACTCATGATTTACTTTACAAGTTACTTATCTTATAGTAAAATACGGGTATAAAATAAAATTATAAAATAATATTTAAAGAAAGGAACAGTAATTAAATGAAAATAAAGGATATATTTGAAGAAAAGGAGCATGTAATTTCATTTGAAATTTTTCCGCCAAATAAAAACTTTTCAGAAGAAAGACTGAAGGAAGTTACTGGAGAGCTTGTAAAACATAAGCCGGACTTTATAAGTGTAACTTATGGAGCAGGAGGTACAACAAAATCAGGAACTATTGAAATGGCTTCCCATATAAAAAATAACTTGGGTTCTGAAGTTTTAGCCCATCTGACATGTGTAGGAAGTAAAAAAACAGAGATTGACAGTTTTCTTGAAGAGGCAAAAAAGCATAATATTAAAAATATAATGGCATTAAGAGGAGATATCCCTCAGGGTGAAGATGAGTCCATTTATGAAAGAGGAGATTACAGATATGCTTCAGACCTTGTAAGAGGTATAAGGGGAGCTCATAAGGATATTTCCATAGGAGCGGCCTTCTATCCTGAAACTCATTATGAAAGCAATGATCTTGCTGATTTGGTTCATTTAAAGAAAAAAGTGGATGAGGGAGTTGATTTTCTAATTTCCCAAGTATGTTTTGACAACAGAATGTTTGTAGATTTTAGGGAAAAGGCAGAAAAGCTTGATATTAAAGTTCCTCTAGTAGCAGGTATTATGCCTATTACAAATGCAGCTCAGATTAAAAGAATAGTTCAGCTATGCAAAAGCAGTATTCCTTCAGGACTTGAAAAAATACTGGATAAATACGGAAGTAATCCTGAATCTATGAAAAAAGCAGGAATTATTTATGCGACTGAGCAGATAATAGAACTTCTTTCATATGGAATAAGAGGAATTCATTTATATACAATGAATAAAACTGATACAACGGAAGAAATAATGAATAATATTTCATTTACAAGATAATCTGTAAGGGACTTTAAAATTTTTTAAGTAATTCTATTTTCTAAATTAATGAAAAACAAATTGCTTTGACTGACATAATAATTGACAAGCTAAGAAATAAAATGTAAAATAATAAGAGAACATAATTTTATAGGAGGTCATAGCAACATGAAAATGGAAAAAACATTGAAAAAAGGATTATTTGTAGCGGCAAGTGCTGTATTAATGGGAATGACTCTGTTTGCAGGAGAAACAAAAACATATCCTAAAGACGGAAAAGGGGATCAGGTTTTAGGATATAAAAATTTAGCTAATTCTTATGGAATTTCAACAAGCTTTGAAGGAAATACAGTTTATGTAAATAGAGGCGGAGCCCCTCTTGAACGTGTATTTGGAGCTGTTGAAGGTGAAAATCAGAAAGCTGAAGTAATGAAAAATAACAAGGTAATTATAAATGGTGGAGTTCTGGCTACAAACGGAGTTTGGGAAAAGGATAAATCCATAAGAGGTGGAAGTGCTTACGGAGCGGCAGGTCAGTCAGCGGTGGTAAGTGATAATGAAGTAATAGTAAGAGGAAATTCCAATGTACAGGGAAATATTTATGGTGGATACAGTCATAGAGGTTCTGTAATAAATAATAAAGTGATAATAGAAGGAACTCCAAAATTTGGAGCAGGGACTGTGTTATTTGGAGGAAGAGGAAGCCGTAATGTAAGTCTTAAGGATGGAAAAGCAGCTCCATTTGATGTTGTTACAGGAAATACTCTTGAAGTGAAAACTAAAAATGTAATTGTAAAAGATGTTAAAAACTTTGAAAAATTTGTATTTAATGTGGCCGTGAATCAGGTAAAATCAAATGATAAATTGTTAGTTCTTACAAATACTGAAGGTGTAGAGCTACAGAAACCTGAAATCGTAAAAGTTTCTGAAAAAGCTCAAATATCAGCTGAAGAAAAAGAACAGATATTAAAAGAAAAAAATAAAGATATAAATGTAAATATTGATGTTGTTCTTCAAGGAAAACCTTCAAAAAATATAAAAAATTTAAAAGTAGTCCTTGTAAATGCTGAAGGAGGACTTAAACTGGATAAATTACCGGAAGATATAAGCAGAACAGAAAAAGGTTATAAATATGAAGTTAAATTTCAGCAGGATGCAAAAAATCTATATGCTGTAATAAATGCACAACTTGTAAAATAGCCTAATAACTAACAATTATACATAACAAAAAAGAGAGATTTCTTATTAGAGTCTCTCTTTTTTGTTATGCAAAGTAACATAAATCTTAAATATAATAATCAATTTAATAATGGTTTTACATTTTAAAATTAAACTTTAAAATAACTATTAAAAAATGTTATTTAAGAAGTCCAATCAAATCAGTTAGAATGAAAGGAATAAATAGCTGTTTATCACCAAAATCAGTTGCTTCATTTTGATTGAAAATAAATACTATTGCATCATCTTCCAAATAGAATTTCTGTTTTTTGTCAACACCTTCAAATTTTCTTTTCTTTTCATCTAAAGTAGCTATACCGAACTGTTTTATTCTGTCGTTAACAGCTGCATTTAAGGCATTGTCATAGTTCTGAACGAATATGTCCTTCATTAATAATGGTTTTCCGTTTTTTGCATTGAATGAAATAGCGTCATTGTAAGTAAGTGTTTCGTTTGTAGTTTTGTTTTTACGTTCTATATTGAAAAGTACACTTACAAAATAAGCGTTATTTCCTGTAACAGAATAAGTCACCTTGTAGACATAGTTTTTAGTTTCCTTAAAATCAGCAATGAATTTTTCCATTTCCTTATTCATTACAGTAACAATCTGATTGTTTCCTGAAAAAGAAGGATACTCAATACGTGATAACCCTAAAGCTTTTGTTCTGGAAACTTCGTTTACTGCATCAGGAGAAGTAGGAACAAAGTTCAGGAAAGTAAATGTTGTATCAACCTTTTCCTTTTTTGCCGCAAATGTTGTGTTGAATGCTACTAATGTCATTAAAACAAGTAAAAATTTTTTCATTTATAAATCACCTCAAAAGTTTATTAGTTTATGTTACTTAGTTATTATATACTAAAATTGGTAAATAAGCAAACTGCTAATTGCAAAAAATGTATAGTTTATATATTTTTTATAATTAAACACTATAACCATAATTAAAATATATATTATTCTGTAAAAAGAAAATGAAAAAATACTTTGAAATTTAAAATAATTTTAGAGAAAAATGCCTAAAATCAGAGTAATTATGAAATAATTACAAATAAAATATACTTTGATATGCAAATTATATACTTTTCAAACTAAATAAAAAAACCTCAAAGCAAAGAAAACACTTGACTAGAGAGCTTTAAAATTGTATCATTGTATAGATAAATAAAGACAATTTATATAAATAATTTTTTAGGAGGAACAATGGCTAAAGTGATGAAAACGATGGACGGAAGTCAGGCGGCAGCTCATGCAGCGTATGCATTTACAGAAGTTGCTGGAATATATCCTATAACTCCTTCATCAAACATGGCAGAATTCGTAGATCAGTGGGCTGCTTATGGTAAGACAAATTTATTCGGAACACCGGTGAAAGTGGTGGAAATGCAATCGGAAGCAGGTGCAGCGGGAACAGTTCACGGATCATTACAAGCGGGGGCTTTAACAACAACATTTACTGCATCACAGGGATTGTTGCTTAAAATACCAAATATGTATAAAATCGCAGGGGAATTATTACCAGGAGTTATACATGTGTCTGCGAGAGCGATATCAGCACAGGCATTATCAATTTTCGGAGATCACCAGGATATTTATGCGGCAAGAATGACTGGATGGACAATGCTTGCAACAGGATCAGTACAGGAAGTAATGGATTTAGCTGGGGTTGCACATTTGGCGGCAATCAAATCAAGAGTACCTGTAATGCACTTCTTTGATGGATTCAGAACTTCACACGAAATAAACAAAGTAGAAGTAATGGATTATGAAGTATATGACAGATTATTAGACAGAAAAGCAGTTCAGGAATTCAGGGAAAGAGCAGTAAACCCTGAAAAACCGGTAACAAGAGGAACAGCACAAAATGATGATATTTACTTCCAGGCAAGAGAAGCACAAAATAAATTCTATGACGCAGTACCTGATATAGTAAATGACTACATGAAGGAAATAAACAAAGTAACTGGAAGACACTATGCACCATTTGTATATTATGGAGCGGAAGATGCTGAAAGAGTAATCGTAGCAATGGGATCAGTTACTGAAACAATTAAGGAAACAGTAGATTTCTTAGCTAAACAGGGAGTAAAAGTAGGACTTTTATCTGTTCACTTATACAGACCATTCTCTGAAAAATACTTCTTTGATGCAATGCCTAAAACTGTAAAGAAAATAGCAGTATTAGATAGAACAAAAGAACCTGGAGCTTTAGGAGATCCTTTATATCTTGATGTAAAAGCGCTTTACTATGGAAAAGAAAATGCACCTGTTATAGTTGCAGGAAGATATGGATTATCTTCAAAAGATACTACTCCTGAACAAATGATAGCAGTTTATAAAAACTTGGCTCAACCTGAACCAAAAGACCACTTTACAGTAGGTATAGTAGATGACGTTACATTTACATCATTACCTCTTGAAGAAGAAATCTTTGCAGGAAATGAAGATTCAAAAGAATGTTTATTCTTCGGACTTGGATCTGACGGAACAGTAGGAGCAAATAAAAACTCAATAAAAATAATCGGAGATAAAACAGATTTATATGCTCAAGGATATTTTGCATATGACTCAAAGAAATCTGGAGGGGTAACAAGATCACACCTTAGATTTAGTAAACATCCAATAAGATCTACTTACCTTGTTACAAAACCTAACTTTGTTGCATGTTCAGTTCCTGCATATATGGGAAAATATGACATGATTTCAGGATTAAGAGAAGGTGGAACATTCCTTCTTAACACAATCTGGGATAAAGATAGAGTTGTTGAAACTATACCAAATGAAATAAAAAGAGAACTTGCAAGAAAGAAAGCCAGATTCTTTATTATAAATGCAACAGAACTTGCAAAAGAAGTTGGACTTGGAAACAGAACAAATACAATAATGCAGTCAGCGTTCTTCTATTTGACACAGGTAATACCTTATGAAGAAGCTAAGGGTTACATGAAAGACTATGCTGAAAAGACTTATGGAAGAAAAGGTCATGACGTAGTTGAGAAAAACTGGGCTGCAGTAGATAAAGGAACTGAAGGACTTGAAGAAATTCCTGTAGATCCTTCATGGGCAGATTTACCAGTAAATGAAGAAATTATAGAATCTAACAAACCGGAATTTGTAAAAAGAATAGCAGATCCTGTTAATGCAATAAAAGGATATGATTTACCTGTATCAGCATTTATAGGATATGAAGACGGTACATTTGAAAATGGTACAACACACTATGAAAAAAGAGGAATTGCAGTTGACGTACCTGAATGGCAACCTGATATGTGTATTCAGTGTAACCAATGTGCTTACGTATGTCCTCATGCGGTAATAAGACCATTCTTAATAGATGAAAAAGAAATGGCGGCATCACCTGAAGGAATGCCTACAATAAAAGCTATTGGAAAAGGATTTGAAAATCTTCAGTTTAAAATACAGGTTTCACCTTTAGACTGTACAGGATGTGGATCATGTGTTAACGTATGTCCAGCACCAAAAGGAAAAGCAATTGTAATGAAACCTATTGATTCGCAATTAGAAAGAAAAGAAGATGTATATACAGATTACCTGTTTAACAATGTTACATATAAAGATAAAATAATGGGTAAAGGAACTGTAAAAGGATCACAGTTTGCAAAACCATTGTTTGAATTCTCTGGAGCATGTGCAGGATGTGGAGAAACACCTTACGTTAAACTTATAACTCAGTTATTTGGAGAAAGAATGATGATTGCGAACGCAACAGGATGTTCTTCAATTTACGGAGGTTCAGCACCATCTACTCCATATACTACAAATTCATGTGGAGAAGGTCCGGCATGGGCATCTTCATTATTTGAAGATAACGCAGAATACGGATATGGAATGTTCCAAGCTGTAAATACTGTAAGACATAGAATAGCTAAATTAATGACTGAGTGTGAAAGTGAAGTAGCACCTGAACTAGCCGACTTATTTGTTGAATGGAGAGAAAACATTAATGACGGTGATAAAACAACTGAATTAAGAGATAAAATGATTCCTTTACTTGAAAAAGAAACAGGAGCAAAAGCAAAAGAAATTCTTGAGCTTAAACAGTATCTTGTTAAAAAATCAATATGGATGTTCGGAGGAGACGGATGGGCATACGATATTGGTTATGGAGGACTTGATCACGTACTGGCATCAGGAGACGATGTAAATATACTTGTACTTGATACGGAAGTTTACTCAAATACAGGAGGACAGGCATCTAAATCTTCACCAGCAGGATCAGTTGCAAAATTTGCTTCTGCAGGAAAACCAGTTAAGAAAAAAGACTTGGCAGCAATTTCTATGACATATGGAAACATCTATGTTGCAAGAATTTCAATGGGAGCTAACCAGAACCAGGCATTGAAGGCAATAAGAGAAGCTGAAGCTTATCCAGGACCTTCAATAATAATAGCTTACTCACCATGTATAGCACATGGATTGAAAGAAGGTATGGGAAAATCTCAAACCGAAGAAAAACTTGCTACTGAAGTTGGATACTGGCCAATCTTAAGATTCGATCCAAGATTAGCTGAAAAAGGAAAAAATCCTTTACAGTTAGATTCAAAATCTCCTGCATGGGATAAATATGAAGAATTCCTGAAGAGAGAAAGAAGATATACTACATTACTTGCAGAGTTCCCTGATCATGCAAAAGTATTGTTTGAAATGAACCTTAAAAATGCAAAAGATACATGGAACTACTATAAGAGAATGGCAGCAATGGATTACTCGACAGAAGAATAATTACATAATGTAATAAAATTTTCAGAATAAATAGCCTGCATTAAAACTGTTCACGGTTTTGATGTGGGCTTTTTACATTGTGGATAGTTTCAGGGAATTATTTATAGTTATCGGAAAATATTATTAATATAAGATTCTTATCGATGTATAACTAAAGTATATTTTACTTTTTTTAATTTAGTTTATATAATTAAGAAAAAAAGGAGGAGATTACTATTCAGAAGAAAAAGTTTGGCAAGAATGAGATATATTTAATAATTAATATTATGATGCTTCAGATTATATATTTGTTACTGACAGTTTACACTAATAATATTGAGTTTCTCAGATTAAGGTTATTAGTTACAACAAAAGAAATTCTTAAGCCATTTTATATTTATGGAAGAAAGTCCGTGTATCTTATAATTCCTATAGCGGAAGAGATGATTTTTAGAAAATGGACATATGACTTTTTAAAGACAAGAACTAAATTTTATAATTTGATTCAGGCTGTTCTGTTTGCATTATTTCATATGATACTTATTGATAAAGTAAAAATTGAGGAAAATATTACAATCAGCTTTTTCTTTTCAATAATAACAGGGGTTGTTTACGGAAATATAAAGGAAAAGACAGGGAATTTGAACTGGTGCATATTTTTTCATTCAGTATACTGTTTTACTTTTGCTTTTATTGGATTAATATATATTGAATTTTTTGCAGATATGATTGAAAAAGTTTCCAAATTAAGAATAACGGAGATGAGAACACTTCCTTATATATTTGCTATTTCTTTGGTAATTTTTATCTGGACTTTAAAGAAAATAGGAATGAACTACTATTCATTGAAAGGTGGGGAAAAATATGAATAGAAATAAAAGTATGTATTTTTATCTTGCTGTTCATCTTCTTAGTTTGTCCTTATTAGTTGCGGTTGCACTATTTATTTTGAATAACATAAAATATTTTGATGAAATAATGGGAAATTATGGAACAAAAATATCAAAACTTTCATCAAACTACATAGAAGTAATTAAGACAGTTATCATTGCTCCGATATCAGAAGAAGTTATATTCAGGGAATGGATATATAATTTTTTGAAAAAAAGAACTAAATTTTATAATCTTATTCAGGCATTCCTGTTTGCTCTATTTCATTTTATATTAGTACAGTCTATATATGCTTTTATATTTGGAATTTTTTTAGGAAATGTAAAAAGAAAGACAGATAGTTTAGAGACAGTGATATTCTGTCATAGTTTTTATAATTTATCAGGACTTCCATATTTAGGATACATTTATTATTATCCAATAGAATTTATAGTTAAAAAATTTTTACATACAGAAAATTTTATAGTCATGGCTGTAGCCTTATCAATACTTCCAATAATTACATTTATATGGAGCTGGAAAAAACTTGGAAAAGATCTTTACAAGCTATAAAAAATCTCTAAAAGACAGGGTATTAGTATTGACAAATGACATAAATAAAGGTATCATTTGGGAGAGAGAAAATGTGGAGTAGACATATAACCTGAAATGATATAATTACTGAAATTTATTTTTATAAGTAAAATACATTATAAAATAGATATTTAATGAAGATATGGTTTACATTCCAAGAAGAAATGTAAGCCATATTTTGATTTTAGAAATATTGAAAAAAGGGAGGGAAAATATGCTTACAACATTGTGTTATCTTGAAAAGGATAATAAATATCTGATGTTACATAGAAATAAAAAGGAAATAGATATAAATAAAGGGAAATGGCTTGGTGTAGGCGGAAAACTGGAAAATGGGGAAACTCCTGAAGAATGTCTGAGAAGGGAAGTCAGGGAAGAAACAGGATATGAGCTTAACAGTTTTGAGAACAGGGGACTTGTGATTTTCAACTATAATGCTGATGAGCCGCTGTTTATGTATCTTTATACGAGTTCTGATTTTAGTGGGATACAGAAGGAATGTGACGAAGGGGATTTAAAATGGATTTCAAAAGATGAAGTTCTTGAGCTTAAGCTATGGGAAGGGGATAAGATTTTCCTGAAACTGCTATTTGAAAACTCTCCATTCTTTTATCTGACTTTAGATTATGAAAATGATGATTTAATAGGGTCAAAATTGGAATTTAAGCAGGAATACAGTTCTTTTGAGGTTTTTGTTCCAGAAAAATACGTAGAAAAAATTGTGGAGAATCTGCAAAGATATTCCCTGCTGACAGAAGGATTTTACGCTGATGTCTACTCCACATCTGACACTGTGGGGCATTGGAAAACTCTGGAAGGAGGAAGTCCTTTTGATGGAGAAGTGGGAAAATCCAGTGTTGCAGATGAAAAAATAATGAAGTTCAGGGTAAAAAGAGAATTTGAGGAGCTGGCATATTATCTGGTAAAAGAGGCTCATCCTTATGAAACTGCGGTTATTAATGTATTCAGGATGGAAGTGTAGGATTAAGAAAAAAAGAAATATGATAAATAACAAACTTATCTCCTTTAAAATTATCATATAATATGATAATATAGTGGAAGGTAAGTATTATATTAAAACGGAAGTGTGAAATGGCAACATATAATTTATTATTTAAAAATTTGGAAGAATTAAAAATAAAAGGTGTCGGAAAAACAAATATAAGTAAATTTAATAAACTTGGAGTATTCACTTTGCATGATTTACTCTATTTTTTTCCGAGAGCCTACGAAGACAGGACAAATAGCAAAAATATTGTAAATCTCCTGCAGGATGAGTTTGCTGCAGTAAGGGGAGTTATTATAAATGTTACAACTCAGTATATAAAAGCAGGAAGGACAATGTTTAAAGCTATATTGAAGGATGATACCGGAATAATGGAATTAGTCTGGTTTAATAACAGATATATAAAAAGCTATATAAAAATAGGTGATGAGCTTCTTGTATACGGAAAAGTGAAAAAATCTGCAAAATTCCAGATGGTAAATCCTGAATATAAAAGACTGGATGAAAACGGTCTTGTAAAGGGGAAAAGTGGTGAACAGATATTGCCCATTTATCCTTCTACAGCTTCATTGAGGCAGGAATCAATAAGAAAAATAATAAATGATGCACTGCTTGATTATGGATACCTACTGGAGGAAAATATTCCTGAAGAGCTTTTAAAAAAGGGAAAACTGCTTTCAAGAAAGGAAGCTATATTAAATGTCCATTTTCCTGAAAGCTTTGAAAAGAAGGAGGAAGCAAAGAGGAGATTTATGCTGGAGGAAATTCTCCTTCTGGAAATGGGAATACTGCAGAACAGATTTGAAACAGATAAGGCAAATAACAATATTTATGAAATAGAAGATAATAAAAAGCTTGTCAGTAAATTTATAGACAGCCTTGAATATGATCTTACAAAGGCACAGAAACGTGTAGTTGCAGAAATTTATAAAGAACTTAAGGCAGGAAAAATAGTAAACAGGCTTATACAGGGGGATGTGGGTTCAGGGAAAACAATAGTTTCGCTGATTATGCTGCTGTATATGGCAGAAAACAGTTATCAGGGAGTCATAATGGCACCTACGGAAATTCTTGCCACCCAGCATTACCTTGGAATTGTGGATGAATTTATGAATCTTGATGTGAGGGTGGAACTGCTGACAGGAAGTGTAAAAGGGAAAAAAAGGGAAAAACTTCTGGCAGAGATAGAAAATGGACTTGTGGACATTGTCATAGGAACACATGCCCTCATTGAAAATGATGTGATATTTAAAAATCTTGGATTAATTATAATAGATGAGCAGCACAGGTTTGGAGTCACCCAGAGGAAGCTTCTCAGGGAAAAGGGAAGCCTTGCCAACCTTATTGTAATGAGTGCAACTCCGATTCCACGTTCGCTGGCACTTACAATATATGGAGATCTGGATGTTTCAATTATTGATGAACTGCCTGTTGGAAGAATGCCTATAAAGACAAAGTGGATTAAGGACAAAGCTGAAAGGCAGAAAATGTACAACTTCATTGCAAAAAAAATTAAGGAAGGAAGACAGGTATATGTTGTTTCTCCGCTTATTGAAGAAAGTGAAACATTAAATGTGAAATCGGCTCAGGAAACATTTGAAGAATACAGCGGGATATTTCCTGACAGAAGAATTGGGCTAATTCATGGGAAGCAGAATTATAAGGAAAAACAGGAAGTTATGAGCAAGTTTAAGAAACATGAACTTGACATACTGGTTTCCACGACAGTAATCGAAGTGGGAGTCAATGTTCCAAATGCTTCAATAATGGTAATACGTGATGCCCAGAGATTTGGTCTTTCATCCCTTCACCAGCTGCGTGGAAGAGTAGGGAGAGGTCAGTATCAGTCATACTGTTTTCTGGAGTCAGAAACTGATAATGAACTTTCTGCAAGACGTCTGGAAGTTATGGAAAAAACCACTGACGGATTTAAAATAGCTGAGGAAGATTTGAAATTGAGAAATTCAGGAGAAATAATGGGAACACGTCAGAGCGGAGTTTCAGATATGGTACTGACGGATATTGTGAAAAATGTAAAGGAAATAAAATATATCCGTGACTATGTAATAAAATATCTTGAAAAGAATAACGGAAAAGTGGAAAATGAATATTTGAGACTTGACATATATGAGAAATTTCATAAAAATGGAAAGATAGAAAATTAAAAAAATTATTTTAAAAACAGGTACTTCTAATATTCTATACTGAAAAAATTAAATAATTTTTTATTTAAACGGAAAGGATTTCAATAAATGAAAAAATTAGTAAAAAGATATATTGCAGAATCGGGACTGCTTTTAATAGGAATTCTCTGGGGAATGGGATTTGTTACTGTAAAGATTGGACTAAATGCAGGAATGAACACATTTTATCTTATGTGGCTCAGATTTCTGGGGAGTTTTGTGCTACTGTCCATATTATTCAGGAAAAAAATAAAGAAAGTTTCAAAGGATGATTTGAAGGCTGGAGTAATACTGGGAATTATCCAGTATTTCGGCTATGTTTTCCAGACATATGGAGCGGCACATACAACCGTAGGAAAAAATGCCTTTTTTACAGCAATTAATGTAATAATCGTACCTTATATATTTTGGATGTTAAATAAGAAAAGACCTGATATATTTTCTTTTTCTGCTTCAATTATTTGTCTAATTGGAGTGGGAATAATGAGTCTTGACAGCAACCTGAATTTTACTCACCTTAATAAAGGTGATGTAATGACAATAATATCAGCATTTTTCTTTGCGTTGCAGGTGGCTTATACAGGATATTTCGGAAGAAAAGTTCATCCGATGAATTTAGTACTTCTCCAGATGCTTGTAGGAGGTCTGTTGTTTGCAGGAACACAGTTTGCAACTTCAGGATTAAGGGAAGTTATACCACTTCATGGAGAAACTTTGATGGCAATTATTTATGCAGTAGTATTTTCAACAGCAATCCCTATGCTGCTTCAAATATACTGTCAAAGACTGACAACTGCTACAAGGGCTTCTATACTGATGTCGACTGAATCAATGTTTGCACCTATATTTGCTTTCTTGGTCTTAGGAGAAATGATGACATTACGTGTTGCACTGGGAGCTGTTTTTATACTGTTTTCAGTAGTTGTTTCTGAAACAAAGCTGGGAATGGTAAAGGAAGCAAATTTATAAACATTTAAATAAATGAACTAAAAAAGAACATGATTTACAAAAACTTCTGATTTTATAAGTTTTCTAATCATGTTCTTTTTATTGATTCTTTTCATTCAAAATAGATTTTCTAATCCATTATCAGTAGAAGATTATCTATTTTTTCTGTAATTTTTTCCTTAAGTTCATTTTCCTCAAAATAATCAAGAAGATATGTTCCCCCTAAAATATTGAGGTATATGATAATTTCATTAAATAATTTTGTCTTTATTCTTACTCCATTTTTTTCAAAATCATAAATGGCAGATAAAAAAGCTTTTGTAACAGTAGGACTGTTACTGAAACTGCTTGAAAAAAGATACAGAAGCTTTGTTCTGAAATCTGTTTTAAAAACATTAAGCAGTTCAAACGGATCAGCATGTGTTCCGTCATAAACAAGATGTCCTGTCCACCATAATCTTGCTAAAGGATGCATAATAAGGGACTTTCTTTTTCCATGTGAAAAGAAAAAAGTGTTTTTTATCAGATTTTCAGTTATTTCTTTTTTATCGAAGGAATTTCTATATTTCACATAATCCCAGAAATCACTATGTGCCATTCCGGCCCATAAATTTTCATTTGATGCTTCTACAACTGATAAATTTTTCATTGCAGAATAAAGAATTTTTACATTTTCCAAATCAGTTTTTTCAGGCTCTTCAGAAGACATATCCAAATTAAATTGAGGAACTTCCTTTTTAAATTCGAGGAAGGGTGAATTATCGTCAAAAAACTTGAAAATCCAGTCGTTTGTACTTGATTTATAGTTTTCAAGATTAATTTCAACGTTTTTTCTCAATGTTTCAAGAGAAATTTCCTTTAAAAAATTCAGTATCATACTATTTCCTCCTCGCTCTGTTCAAGTTCCATCATTGCATTGAAACTTCTGCTTACAGGGAAATTTATTATTTTTTGTGCCAAGTCATATGAAAACTCCCTTTCAAGCGTTTCCCTGCTCAGTTCAATATTCATATTTGCCAGCACTTTTTTAATTGTCTTAAACCAGCTGTATTCTTCAAAAGTTTCCAAATCAGAATTTTTTAGGTTTTCAAAGACATAAATCAATGTTGGGAAAATAACTGAGGAATGAAGCAGTGGCTGAAAAATTCCCTTTGACAATATTGAATACTGTTCGTATTCTGTTTTATAAAGTGAAATCCCAATTCTGTCATTCATCATATCAATTTCCATTCCGCTTTTATCTTCAGAATTCTTTTTCAGTATTAAAAATATTGAAGGCATCTGAACAAGATTATCCTTTTCCTTTTCAATTTCAATGTTGAAAGGCTTAGCAATTGCAAGGATATTGGCTTTTTCAATATTAAAAGAAACATCCTTATAATCATCATTGAAGTTTTTATTTGTATAGTTGTCAATCTGCGTTTTTGCTATAATGAAAAAACAGATGTTTATTTTATTGTTAAGCAGGGATTCGTGTATGGAAATATTTTCAAATCCAAGTTTTGATTTTATTATAGTTCTGTAAGAAGTAGAAGGACATTCTATGTGGAATACAAATTCCGCATACTCCTCTTCTATAAGTTTTAATAACTTTTCATCATCTGTATTTGCAGTCAGATGGAAAATTATTTCGTCACCCTTTCTTCCAACTTTCAGGTTTGATGTGAAGGAAGAATTTACATAGTCATCTGAAAAATAAGTAAGTACAGGGTAAGGATAAAGTCTATACTCTATATTCATATAATTCCACCTCCATCGAACATTCATCGGAATAATTTAAAATAAAGGTCATAACAAATTTTTCATCTTTTTTCAAATTTTCAATGTATATTTTATCCTGGTTCAGAAGAAGGGAATTGTCAATGCTGTCATCCTTGTATGCATTTCTTATTTTTGACTTAAGGTTATTCTGTTCTCCTGAAAGGCTTATACGTACACAGGCTTTTTCAATATCCCTCTGAGGAGATATTACAAGTCTGTATTTTTTCATTTTCTTATTTAGTAATATTAAACGCAGACCTACATCTTCAACACGATTTATTTCCTGTATTTCAGTAACATTATTATCAGAATTTAATATGGAAAATTCATTTTTCAGATATTTTTCCTCTTCAGTTATATTTGCCACATTTCCAAATACTGAATCAGCAACTTCCATAACTTCGTCATTAAAGTCATCTGTAATGTTCATTCTAGGATTGTTGAAATCATCACTGGTTTTAGGTATAGTTTTTATATTTCTCTTTTTAGGATTTTCAGTAATCTGCTCAGCAGAAACTTTTCTTGTTTCATCACTTATCTTATCAATTTTGCTATTTTCAACACTTGCATCAAGAAGCAGAAGATTATCAGGCAGGAATTTTCCTATTCCTTCAACTTCCATATGTTCATCAACATTGCTTCTGCCAAGTTCTATAATCTTGTTTATAATCAGCTGTTTCAGTTCCCTTAAAACATTTTTTGCATTTTTGTCGGGATGTCTGTCAGGTTCCCAGCTGTCATGCTGAGGAGCTTCCATCTGTTTGAAATAACTGTTAAGATTATCTCCGCTTAAAATAAAGATGGCAGAGAATCTTATATTTGATGGCAATCTGTCCAAATCAAATATTTTCATTCCATTTGCCCGTGAAATGAGAACTTTTCTGTTTAAGTTGTCGTATAAAATTTTCAGTTCAAAAGGTCCTAAATCCCTGAAAGTATCCCCAAGGAAGAAACTGTTAGGATGTTCTCCGGGGTTGTCAGTAGATGTAAGTACCTGATAGTAACTCCATATAGACTGATATTTTTTGTCTTCGTTTATTTTGAAACTTTCAATTATATTTTTCAGAGTATTTTCTGAAATTGTTATATCTCCAATTTTAACAACAAGGTTTTTATTGTATATCGCCACAAGGAAGTTATCCAGTATAGCTATTACAAGTTCTTCCTGCCAGTTGTCAGCATTCAGGAAACCTGCTATGTAAAGGTCGGTTCCGGTAGTACCGTTTCTCTTGAAGGAAGAATCAAGATTAAGTTCTTCAAATAATGGAGTATTCTTTTCTGTTTCTCCGTAGTATCCTATTCCCTGTGTAAATTTTTCAGTATTTCCTACCTTCCATTTTGGAGGACCTGACATTGAAATCTGATATCCCATTCCCTGTGTATTTTTATTATCTTCTATCGGGAAGGAAATAAGTCTCGAAACACCTTGAGAAGCAAGAATTCCGTCTGTATCAAAACTTGTATAGAAGACAGTTCTTATATCAGAGCATGCAAAAGGGGCGGATTTACCGATACCGTAACTTCCACCTGTTGCACCTTGCTTATCAGAAATACCTGAAGATTTTATCAGGCTATGCCATGGATTTACTTTGTATGGTTCCTTTGAACCTGTCAGTCCTGTAGTGTTAAAATCACTAATTCTTAAAATATCTATACTTTTTTCATTCATTTTGCCACAGGCTTTTTCAAAGAAAATCTTTGATTTCTGATCTGTTTCAAAATGAAGACATGTGTTTAGGGCTTCATCTAATTTTGCATAACCCGGCAGATTTTTTGTTTTTATCTGGAATTTCGAAAATTCCACAGTTACCGGTACTGAAGCGTCAAGACGTGCGTCCAGTGAGTTCTGGCATACCTCCTTTGCCAGAGAAGAAAACAGAGTCCCTCTGTAAGTTTCAATTCCTGCTTCGCTTATTCCGTGCCTTTGGGCATAGTTGCTTTCAGGAAAATTCCAATTTATATTACTCATATATTATAAAAACTGAAATTTCTATAACTTTCAGTTTACACCCTCCTTTAAAATTATATATTATTATACTTTAAATTTATCATAAATAATTTACAATAGTCAATAGTTTTTAAAAAAATATTTGAAAAACTAGTCATTTTATTCAAATTATGTTAAAATACTAAATAGATTATAAAATAAAAAACATAAAACAGACAGAAATTTTAAAGAATAGTTGGAGGAAAAATCTTGGAAATCTTAAGTAGTGTGGCAAAGGAATTAAACCTAAAATTGTCACAGGTTGAAAACACCGTAAACCTTTTTGATGAAGGTGCGACTGTTCCCTTTATAGCACGTTACAGAAAAGAAGTTACTGGTAATCTGGATGAAGAGCAGATAAGGGAAGTAATTGAAAAAGTTACATACTACAGAAATCTTGAAAAAAGAAAAGAAGAAGTTATAAGGCTTATAGAAGAGCAGGGAAAACTTACTGAAGAACTGAAAGCAAGCATAACAAACGCTTTAAAACTGCAGGAAGTGGAAGATCTGTATCTGCCTTATAAGAAAAAGAAAAAGACAAAAGCCGATATTGCAAAGGATCAGGGACTGGAACCGTTATCAATATTCGCTTTATTGCCGAAAACAACTATGGATTCCTTAAAAACTGAAGCAGAAAAATATATTACAGAAGAAGTTCCTACAGTGGAAGCTGCAATTGAAGGGGTACATCTGATTATTGCACAGAATTTATCTGAAGACATAAAAATAAGGGAATTTTTAAGGGAAAGAATTGCAAAATATGGAATACTTACTTCAAAAGTAATTGAAAAGAATAAAGGCGAAGATGAAAAAGGCGTGTATCAGGATTATTATGAATATTCAGAAGCTATTGAAAAGGCGGCTTCAAATAGAATTCTAGCATTAAACAGAGGAGAAAAGGAAAAAATTCTGAAGGTTGACATAGATATAGATGAAAAAACTGAAGAATTTATAATGAACTTCATACTGAAAACTTTTGGAAATAAAAATCTGACTGAATTTTACAGGGAAATTATAAGGGATTCCCTTGACAGACTTGCATATCCGTCAATAAAAAATGAAGTGAGAAATATATATACTGAAAAAGCCGAAGAGGAAGCAATAAATATATTTTCAGAAAATCTGGAAAAACTGCTGCTTCAGCCGCCATTATCTAAAAAAACACTTATGGGTCTTGATCCGGGATACAGGACAGGATGTAAAATGGTTGTTATAAATAAGGACGGATTCTATGAAACAAACGATGTTCTTTATCTTGTTGAGGAAATGCACAATCCAAGACAGCTTGCAGAGGCTAAAAAGAAAATATTAAACTACATTGATAAATATGGTGTGGATATAATAGCAATAGGAAATGGTACAGCATCGAGGGAAACAGAAAGCTTTGTAGCTAAAATAATAAAGGAAGCCAACAGACAGGTGTCATATCTGATAGTAAGTGAAGCAGGAGCATCAGTGTATTCGGCTTCAAAACTTGCGATAGAGGAGTTTCCTGATCTGGATGTTACTGCAAGGGGAGCAATATCAATTGCCAGAAGAATACAGGATCCTATGGCTGAGCTTGTAAAGATAGATCCGAAGTCAATAGGAGTTGGAATGTACCAGCATGATGTAAATCAGAAAAAATTAAACGAAACATTGGAACAGACGATAGAACACGTGGTAAATAATGTTGGAGTAAATATTAATACTGCGTCATGGGCACTTCTTAGCTTTGTATCAGGAATTAAGAAAAATGTGGCTAAAAATCTTGTGGATTACAGACATGAAAATGGGGACTTTAAAGATAGAAAACAGCTTAAGAAGGTAAAAGGTCTTGGAGACAAGGCGTTTGAGCAGATGGCAGGGTTCGTAGTGGTGCCTGATAGTGAAAATCCTCTTGACAATACAATAATTCACCCTGAATCCTATCATATTGCAGAAACAATACTGAAGGAAGCAGGATGTAAAGTTTCTGACCTGAAGGAAAATCTGGATGAAGTAAGACAGAAGCTGAAAACAGTTAATCTGGATAAAATTATAAAGGAAAATGACTTTGGGCCTCAGACTGCAAAAGATGTATATGAAGCGCTTTTGAAGGATAGAAGGGATCCAAGGGATGAATTTGAAAAGCCTTTATTAAGATCTGATATACTGAACATGGATGACCTTAAGGAAGGAATGGTTCTTGAAGGAACTGTTAGAAACGTCGCAAAATTTGGGGTTTTTGTAGATATAGGATTAAAAAATGATGCATTGATTCACATATCCCAAATATCGGATAAATTTGTATCAGATCCTACAAAAGTACTGTCAGTAGGACAAATAATAAAAGTTAAAATCCTATCACTTGACAAGGAAAGAGGAAGAGTGGGGCTTACAAGAAAAGGTATCTAATATTTTAAGTAATTAAATTATGAATAGAGAAAGAAGGTAAAGAGAGATGAGTTTATTTTTAATTGGGCTTGTGCCTATAATTTTGTTTTTGGTTTTATTGGCAGGATTAAAAAAATCTGCAATGTTCAGTGCGTATACTAGTTTATTGACTGCGATTGTTTTAACATTTGTTGTTCCAGCATGGAGAATGCCGGTACAGGGGATACTTGCTTCCATACTGGAAGGATTTGCGGTAGCGTGGATGCCAATAGGATTTGTAGTTATTGCGGCGTTGTTTGCATATGATCTGTCAGTAAAAACAGGAAAAATCGAAACAGTAAAAAAGATGCTGGGAAATATTACAACAGATAAAAGAGCGCAGGCGTTAGTACTGGCATGGGGATTTGGAGGATTCATAGAAGGTATAGCAGGATATGGAACAGCAGTTGCAATTCCTGCGGCAATAATGGTGTCACTAGGATTTAATCCATTGAATGCGGCGTTGATATGCCTTATAGCAAACTCTACACCAACAGCATTTGGTACAGTAGGACTGCCTGTTACAACAATGGTTTCAAAACTGGGACTTGACAAGGCAGGGAACTTTACACCTCTGTTTACATCATTGTTATTACTTATATTGACATGCCTGATTCCATTTATTATTGTTCAAATGGCAAATAAGGAAATAGAAGGTGGAAAAAATCCTGCATTTGGAAAAGGAATAATTCCGGTAATTATAGCTTCAATTTTGGGATATCTTATACAGCCTGCAATAGCATTTACAATGGGAGCAGAGCTGACAACAATATTATCAAGCTTACTTGCAATGATATTAATGATAGTGTCTATAAAAATGTTTGTTAAAAATGATGAGGGATTTGAAAAGGCTCATGTTACAGGACAGGAAGCTATTCTTGCGTGGCTGCCTTATATTCTGATGATAGTACTTATAGTGGGAACAAGTCCGGTTGTGGAACATATCCATACAATGCTGGAACCTACTACTACTAAATTTAACTTTGCTTTAGGAAATCAGAAAGCATGGTTTAATGACGGAGGAGATCCAAGTGTAACATTTAAATGGTTATTAGCTCCTGCGGCACCATTATTTTTAGCAACAGTAATTGCAGGATTTATACAAAGAGCTAAAATAAAGGACATGGGGGAAGTGCTGTGGCATACAACAGTTCACAAAATTCCTTCATTAACAGTAATTATGGGAATAGTTGCATTATCAGTAGTTATGAAACACAGTGGAATGATACAAAGTATAGCTGACGGATTTGTAAGCCTTACAGGAAAAGGATTCCCGCTGATTTCACCATTCCTTGGAACAATAGGAACATTTGTTACGGGAAGTGACCTTTCATCAAACTTGCTGTTTGGAGATCTGCAGCATAGTGTTGCTGAAGGACTGAAACCAGGAAGTGACATGTTGAAATCATTGTTTATAGCTGCAAATACTGCAGGAGCAACAGGAGGAAAAATGATATCACCTCAAAATATTGCAATAGCGGCTTCTACTGTTGGACTTGTAGGACAGGAAGGGGATATGCTGAAATTTACTATTAAATACTCAATAGTTTATGCAATAATTTTAGGTATACTTGTATTCATCGGAAGCGGAATGATAGCTTAATTATAAAAAAATGGTAAAATGGAATATGAGGGCGGCGATGAGCCCTCATATAAACAACAAAAAAATTGGAGGAGAAATGTCAGAAGAACAGAATGTTGAAAAGGTAGATTATGCGGGAACGTTAAATTTACCGAAAACAAGCTTTAAAATGAAAGCAAATCTGGCTCAGAAGGAGCCAATCACTCTAAGGGACTGGAATAAGGCAAATATTTATGAAAAATCCCTGAAGGAAGACAAAGGATATTTCATATTGCATGATGGACCGCCATATGCAAATGGTAATATTCATATAGGACATGCCTTGAATAAAGTTCTGAAGGATATAATTTTAAAATATAAAAGATTGAGAGGCTATAATGCTCCGTATATTCCTGGATGGGATACACATGGACTGCCGATAGAATGGAAAATCATGGAGGAACTTGGAGAAAAGGCTAAAAGCATGACTCCACTTCAAATAAGACAGGAATGTAAGAAATATGCACTTAAATGGGTAGAAAAACAGAAAGCAGAATTTATAAGACTGGGAGTTCTAGGAAACTGGGATGATCCTTATGTTACATTAAGACCTGAATATGAAGCGGAACAGCTGAAAGTATTCAAGGAAATATATGAAAATGGATATGTATATAAAGGGTTAAAACCTGTATACTGGTCACCAACTACAGAAACTGCACTTGCTGAAGCGGAAATTGAATATAAGGATGTTGAATCACATTCAATTTATGTAAAATTTGAAGCAGAGCAGGATTTACTTGATAAACTTGGAGTAGATGAAGCAAGTATCCTAATATGGACAACTACTCCATGGACATTGCCGGCAAACTTGGGAGTGTTCCTGCATCCTGAATTTGATTATGGACTTTATAAAACAGAAAAAGGAAACCTGATTTTAGCAAAAAGTCTTGCTGAAACAGTGTTTGCAACACTCGGATTATCTTATGAGCTATTGAAGGAATTTAAAGGAACAGAATTGGAAAAAACACATTACAGACATCCATTCTTAGATAGAAATGGATTAGTAATGCTTGGAGACTATGTAACTGCAGATGCAGGAACAGGAGCAGTCCATTCTGCACCTGGGCATGGGGTGGATGACTACAACTATGCATTAAAATATAATATAGGAATATTGTCTCCTGTTGATGACAGAGGTCACATGACAAAAGAAGCAGGTAAATACGAAGGTATGTTCTATGCAAAGGCAAGCAATGTAATAGTGGAAGACCTTACTGAAAGTGGCCATCTGCTTCACCACAGTAAATTTACCCATTCATATCCCCACGACTGGAGAAGTAAAAAGCCTGTAATTTTCAGGGCAACTGAACAGTGGTTTATAAGTGTTGATGAAAGCGATATCAGACAGAATGCGCTGGATGCACTGAAGGATGTTGAATTTGTTCCTGAATGGGGGAAAAATAGAATTAATGCAATGCTTGAAACAAGACCGGACTGGACTATTTCAAGACAGAGAGTATGGGGAGTACCGATACCTATATTCTATAACAGGGAAACAAATGAAGTTATATATGAGCCTGAAATAATGGATAAAGTTATTGAGTTAGTAAAAAAAGAAGGAACTGACATATGGTGGAAATATGAAGCTGAAGAAATCATAGGGGAAGAACTGCTTGAAAAATATAACCTGAAAGATACTCCATTAAGAAAAGAAAGAAGTATAATGGACGTATGGTTTGATTCAGGAGTTTCACACAGAGGAGTTCTTGTGCCAAGGGAATTGCCAAGACCTGCAGACCTTTACCTTGAAGGAAGTGACCAGCATAGAGGATGGTTCCAGTCATCACTGCTGACTTCGATAGCAAGTACAAAGGATGCACCATATAGAAGAATACTTACTCACGGATTTGTAATGGATGGACAAGGTAGAAAAATGTCAAAATCATTGGGAAATACTATACTTCCTAAAGATATTACTGAAAAATATGGAGCTGATATTCTGAGACTTTGGGTATCTTCAGTAGATTACAGGGAAGATGTAAGAATTTCTGAAAATATACTTCAGCAAATGTCTGATGCATATAGAAGAATAAGAAATACTGCAAGATTCCTTATGGGAAATTTAAGCGATTTCAATTATTCAGAAGACAAGGTTGAATATAATGAAATGTTTGAAATTGATAAATGGGCTATGCATAAGCTTGAAGAATTAAAGGAAAAGACTACAAAATATTATGATAAATATGAATTTTACAGTTTATTCCAGGAAATAACATATTTCTGTTCAATTGAAATGTCTTCTTTCTATCTGGATATAGTAAAAGACAGACTTTACTGTGAAAATAAGAAATCTCTTGAAAGAAGAAGTGCACAAACTGTACTGACAGAAGTGTTAAGAGTTCTTGTAAGGGTAATTTCTCCTGTGCTGTCATTTACGGCAGAAGAAATCTGGGAAAGAATACCTGAAAGTATAAAAGAGGAAGAAAGTGTTCATTTAACTTCATGGATTGAAGCAAATCCTGAATATAAAAATGAAGGACTTGCTAAAAAATGGGAAAAGATATATCATTTAAGAAAAGAAGTTAATAAAAAGCTTGAAGCTGAAAGACAGGCCGGAATGATAGGGCACTCACTTGATGCAATAGTTCTTCTTAATATATCAAATGATGAATATGCATTCCTGAAGGAATATACAGAAGCTGAAGTTTCTGACCTGTTTATTGTTTCACAAGTTAAGTTTGTAAATGACAGATTAAATGAAAGTGAAATAGATGGAATTACCATCGCTGTAGAAAAAGCATCTGGAGAAAAATGTGAAAGATGTTGGAAATATGATGAGGAAGTTGGTCATGACCACGAACATACAGATGTATGTCCGAGATGTGCCAAAGTTCTTAATTCTTTGGAAAAATAGCAATTAAAAAGAGGGTGTCTCAAAATTTGAAAAAAATAGGTTTACATTATTTTTTAAGTTTTTTTGAGACAGCCTCAGCAAATAAATTTATTTTTTCAAAATAGGAAAAAGGAAGGAAATATGCTTTATATAATAATTATTACAGTCCTTACGCTGATTGATCAATTCACAAAATCTGAGATGCTGTCTGTGGCAGATGGAAGTATTGGGTATTCGATACCAGTTATACCAGGATTTTTTCACTTTACCTATGTGGAAAACCATGGAGGAATTTTTGGACTGTTTCAGGGGAAAATTGGGGTATTTACAGTTGTCAGCTTACTTTTATTAGGGTATATAGTATTTACAGAGTATAAAAACTTTAAAAACTATACAAAATGGACAAAAATAGGAGTTTCCATAATAGCCGCAGGAGCCATAGGAAATATGATTGACAGAATATTCAGAGGGTTTGTCGTGGATATGATAGACTTTAACGGATTATGGCATTTTGTATTTAATGTTGCAGATATGTATGTGCATATAGGTATTTATATTATTGTAATAGACTATCTTGTAAGAAAACATATGGAAAAGAATAGAAAATAGTCCATGTGGATGTCTCAAAATAGGAAAAATATAATAAATAAAACTATATTTTTCATTTACTAAAATTTTACTCATATAAAAGAGCCTCATGCTGATTTTAACTGATATATATTTAAAATATTTAAATAAAAAAATAAGGAAAGGATGGAGACAAATGACTTTTCAGGAAATAATACTTACGTTGCAGAAATTCTGGGGAGAAAAAGGTTGTGTAATCGGGAATCCTTATGATGTGGAAACAGGAGCAGGAACATTTAACCCTGACACATTTTTAATGTCCTTAGGGCCTGAACCTTGGAAGGTTGCATATGTTGAACCGTCAAGAAGACCAAAAGATGGAAGATATGGAGAAAATCCAAACAGAGTTTATCAGCATCACCAGTTTCAGGTAATCATGAAACCGTCACCTGAAAATATCCAGGAGCTTTATCTTGAAAGCATGGTAGCTTTAGGAATAGATCCGAAGAAGCATGATATAAGATTTGTTGAAGATAACTGGGAAAGTCCTACGCTTGGAGCATGGGGGCTAGGATGGGAAGTATGGCTTGATGGAATGGAAATTACGCAGTTTACTTATTTCCAACAGGTAGGTGGACTTGAAGTGGAAATAACTCCGGCTGAATTGACTTACGGACTAGAAAGAATAGCTCTTTATCTTCAGGACAAGGAAAATGTATATGACCTTGAATGGACAAAAGGAGTAAAATACGGAGAAAGACGTTTCCAGTATGAATATGAAATGTCCAAATACAGTTTTGAAGTGGCTGATGTACCTATGAATTTCCAGCTGTTTGACATGTATGAAAAGGAAGCGTTGAACTGCCTTGAACATAAGCTTGTATTACCGGCATATGATTATGTTCTGAAATGTTCCCATACATTTAACAATCTTGATGCAAGAGGAGCCATCAGTACAACTGAAAGAATGTCGTATATTCTTAGAGTCAGAGATTTAGCAAAAAGATGTGCAGAACAATTTGTAGAAGTTAGAAAAGGATTGGGATATCCTTTACTGAAAAAGTAAAAAGGAAAGAGAGGAGATTATATGGATTTTCTTTTTGAAATAGGACTGGAAGAGCTTCCTTCCAGATATGTAGATGAAACTGAAGCAAATTTGAAAAAGATAATGACAGAAAAATTGACAGACGAAAGAATTTCATTCTCTGATATCGAATCCTTCAGTACACCGAGAAGGGTTGCTGTTATTGTGAAGAATATTGCTGAAAAACAGCAGGATCTGGATAAAAAAAGTGTGGGACCGTCAATAGAAATTGCTTACAAGGACGGAAAACTTACAAAAGCAGGAGAAGGATTTATAAAATCCCAGAATGCGTCTGAAAGCGATGTTAAAATTGTAGAAAATGAAAAGGGAAAATATATTTCAATTGAAACATTTATTGCGGGAAAGGCAACTGAAGAGGTACTGCCGGAAATTCTGGACAGTGTTGTAAGAAAAATAGAATTTGAAAAATCTATGAAATGGAGCGACAGAACATTCAGATTTGCAAGACCTATAAAATGGTTTGTAACACTTTTAGGAGACAAGGTGCTGCCTTTTGAATTTGAAGGGATAACAGGAAGCAATAAAACAAGAGGTATGAGATATTTTGCATCTCAGGATGCTGAAATACCTGCTCCGGCACAATATGAAGAAGTACTGGAGAAGAACTGTGTCATAGCTAAAAAAGATAAAAGAAAAGAAGCAATTCTTAAAAGTATAAAAGAAAACTGCGAAAACGACGGAGACGTTGCAGTAGTAAACAACTATCTTCTGGAAGAGGTTATAAACCTTGTGGAATATCCTTATGCAATTAAGGGGGAATACAACAAGGATTATTTACTGCTGCCTGAAGATATTACAACTATTACAATGGAAACACACCAGAGATATTTCCCTGTGAGGGATAAAAATGGAAAACTGACAAACAAGTTTATCCTTATAAGAAATGCTCCTGAATATTCTGAAACTGTAAAGAAGGGTAATGAAAAGGTTATAGAGCCAAGACTTGCAGATGCAAAATTCTTCTTTGATGAGGATTTAAAAGGTAAATTTTCAGATAATGTGGAGAAATTGAAGGAAGTTACATTCCAGAAGGATATGGGAAGTATCTATGACAAGGTGGAAAGAAGTAAAAAAATAGCGGAATACCTTGTAGATGAACTTAATCTTCAGGATAAAAAGGAAAATATACTGAGAACAGTTGAGCTTGCAAAAGCAGATTTAGTATCAAATGTAATAGCAGAAAAGGAATTTACAAAACTTCAGGGATTCATGGGTTCAATTTATGCTGAAAAGCAGGGAGAAAACAAGGATGTTGCGGCAGGTATTTTTGAACATTACTTGCCAAGATACCAGGGAGATACATTGCCTGCCACAATAGAAGGAGCAATTGCAGGAATAGCTGATAAAATTGATACGGTTACAGGATGCTTTTCTGTTGGTTTAAAGCCTACAAGTTCGAAAGATCCGTATGCATTGAGACGTGCAATACAGGGAATAGTGTATGTCACATTGAATTCTAAGCTTGACTTTAATTATAAAAAGCTGATTGAAAAAGCATATGAAATTTTTTCGGAAGATAAAAAAATTCTTTCAGAAAATGTAGTTCAGGATATTACAGAATTCTTTAAACAGAGGGTTGTAAACGTTCTTTCTGAAAAATATAGCAAGGATTTGATTTCATATGAAATTGATCTTGAAGACAGTGTTGTAAAACTGGATGAAAGACTGGCAGTCCTTTCTGAACTGTCAAATACAGAGCATTTTAAAACACTGATAAATCTTCTGAAACGTGTAAAAAATATAGTTAAGGAAGAAAAAGAGAACGATACATTGCTTGATGAGTCGTTATTTGAAAAAGAAGAGGAAAGAAACCTTTACAAATTCAGTAATGAGCTTGAAGCACTTGAAAATCAGGAATTTTCAGTTTATATAAAGACATTGCTTGAAAAATCTGATATAATAGATGAATACTTTGATAATGTAATCATTAATACAGAAAACAGTAAAATAAAAAATAATAGGATTGCACTGATGAAAAAAATAGAAAATTCTATCGAAAAAATAATGATTATATAAGGAAAGATTGAAAAATATTAAAAGTGAAAAATAGTTAAATTCCTTAATTTTAAAGGGATTGAAAAAAAAGTAAAATAAAAAAATTAAAAAACAAAAAAAGAGTTGATTTTTTTAGCAACTTATAGTATAATCTTAGAAGAAAGTTAGGGAAACTATGAAATTAAATGATTTGAAATATCAAGGAGGAAATTAAATGAAAAAGTTAGTTATTTTAGGGACAGCTTTATTAGCATTAAATGCTATAGCGTCTGAAGGACAATTGAAATTCGGATACGATTTCAGTAGAGATGCAAAATATGGTGAAGGAGAAAACCTTAAATTTAAAAAAGGACCAGTTCTTGGTGCAGAATACATCTTCGATAACCAAGGAGAATTTGAATGGGGAGTTGGAGCTGAATACAAATTATCTTCAAATTCAGGAAAATTAAAAGATAAATTCAACAACAAACAATTTAGAAGTGCACCTGTGTATGCATTAGGAAAATTCAACCTAGTAACTACACAATCTGGAAATGATGCTTTATACGTATTAGGAAGAGCAGGATATAACTTCGCTAATGAAGCTAGAGAATTAGCTTCTGATACAGATATTTCTGGTGGATTATATGGAGCAGTTGGATTAGGAACTGAATTTGGACCAGTTTCATTAGAAGCTTTATATGAAAAAGCAGGATTCTCAGAAAAAGATAGAACAACTGGAGATAGAGAAAGAAATTCATTAGACACATTTGGAGTAAGAGTTGGATACAGATTCGGTCAATTGAAAAATGACAGAGGACCAAAAATAGTTAAAGAAGTTGTTACTGTTGAAAAACCAGTAGAAGTTGTAAAACCAGCTCCACAACCAAAAGTAATTGGTGCTAAAACTGTTGAATTACCATTCAGCTGTTCAGCAAGCGAAAAGAAATGTGTAATCAGAGGATTTAAAGTTGACGGAAGAGTACCTAACGAAGCTGAAGCTAGAGATTTAGGAACTATCGCAAACGTAATCAACCAATTCGCTGAAGGTGGATCAATCGATTTCGTTGGACATACAGATTCTACAGGATCAGATGCTTACAACCAAAAATTATCAGTATCAAGAGCACAAAACGTTGCTAGATTATTGAAAGAATATGGATTGAAAAACACAGTTTCTTACGGAACTATCACAGGAAGAGGAGAATCTCAACCAGTTGATACTAACAACACAGTTAAAGGAAGATACAATAACAGAAGAGTTGAATTATTCTTCCAAAATGTAGATTTCGAAAACGTAAGATTTGTTGATGGAAACTAATTTTAAATAATATAGAATTGCCTTGAAGTTTTACTTCAGGGCTTTTTTTTGTTTTATTTATTCAATTTTTTCAAAAAATGTGGTAAAATAAATAACAGATAGGGAAACTACTAATATAGAAAGGAGTCACGGTTAAGTAACATATATCGTGTGAAAAAAATATGAACATAGTATTATTTGGAGCTCCAGGAGCAGGAAAAGGAACTCAGGCGAAAGAACTTATAAAAAAATATGAAATACCTCAAATTTCTACAGGAGATATTTTAAGAGCGGCAATAGCAAATAAAACTCCGTTAGGATTAGAAGCAAAAAAACTTATGGATGAAGGTAAACTTGTATCTGATGAAATAGTAAACGGACTTGTAGAAGCAAGACTTCAGGAAGATGACTGCAAAAAAGGGTTTATTCTTGACGGATTTCCTAGAACTGTTGCTCAGGCCGAGGAATTAGATAAAATATTGGAAAAATCCAACAGGGAAATTGAAAAGGTAATTGCCCTTGATGTAAGTGATGATGAAATAATAGAAAGAATTACAGGAAGAAGAGTATCTAAAAAGACAGGAAAAATATACCACATAAAATATAATCCGCCTGTTGATGAAAATCCGGAAGACCTTGAACAGAGAGCTGACGACAATGAAGAAACAGTGAAAAAAAGACTGGCAGTTTACAATGAACAGACAGCTCCGGTTTTAGATTTCTATAAAAAACAGAACAAGGTTTATTCTGTGGATGGAGCAAAAAAACTGGATGAAATAACAAAGGATATAATCGAAATATTGGAGAAATAGTAAAATAAAGTGATTATATTTATCAGAATCTGAAATAAAGTTTCTGATAAAATTTTAAAGAAAAAGCCCATTTTTAACAGGAATTATTTTCAAATAACTAAAAATGGCAGAAAGAGTAAGTACAATGATAATTTATAAAACAATGGATGAAATAAAAAAGATAAAAAAAGCAAATGAAATTATAGCGAGACTGTTTGAAGATGTACTGCCTCAGTATATTAAGCCGGGAATAAGTACACATGAACTGGATCAGATAGCGGAAGACTACATGAGATCTCAGGGTGCAATTCCAGGGACAAAAGGATATGATATAGGAAGACCTTATCCTCCGTATCCGGCAGCTACATGTATTTCTGTAAATGAAGTTGTAGTGCATGGAATTCCAAGTAAAAAGCAGATCCTGAAAGAGGGAGACATACTGACAGTTGATACAGTTACGGTGCTTGACGGATATTTTGGAGATGCGGCAATAACTTATGCTGTAGGAGAAATAGACGAAGAAGCAAAAAAACTTATGGAAGTTACTAAAAAGGCCAGAGATATTGGAATTGAAGCGGCACGTGCCGGAAATAGAATAGGTGACATAGGGCATACTATTCAGGAATATGTGGAAAGTTTTGGATTTTCTCTTGTAAGAGATTTTGCAGGACATGGTGTCGGAAAAGAAATGCACGAAGACCCAATAATTCCAAACTATGGAAAAGCTGGAACTGGTGCAAAAATTGAAGATGGAATGGTAATTACTGTTGAGCCTATGGTAAATGTAGGGACTTACAAGGTAAAAATACTTCAGGATATGTGGACAGCTGTCACAAAAGACGGTAAAAGATCTGCCCAGTATGAACACAGTCTTGCAATTGTAGATGGAAAACCTTTAATATTAAGTGTAAAGGACTAGAAAATATTAGTATAAAATAGCCGTTTACAGAAAGTTTAATATATTGGAGGTTGAAATTGGGTATTATTGCTGGATTGTTAATATTGCTTGTGGCGGTGGAGCATATCTATATTCTGATTATAGAAATGTTCTTCAGTGAAAGCAAAGTTGCCCAGAGAAGTTTTGGGCTTGAAAAAGAGTTTCTTAAAGATGAAAGAGTAAAAATAATGATGGCTAATCAAGGACTATATAATGGATTTCTGGCGATGGGATTAATATGGAGCATATTTGAGACAGGTGTATTTCAGATTCAGCTTGCCATATTTTTTCTGTCATGCGTGGTGTGTGCGGCAATATATGGTGCTGTTACAGTTTCATACAGAATTCTTCTTATGCAGGGAGTTCCTGCTATTTTGGCTTTGTTGGCTATATTTGCTATATAAAATAAAGGAGAAATTACACTATGGAAACAGTTTTGGTAACAGGAGGAGCAGGGTACATAGGCTCCCATACAGTACTGGATTTGATAAAAAAAGGTTTCGATGTTATTATTGCTGATGATTTCAGCAATTCAAGTAAAAAAGTTATAAGTATTCTGGAAAGGCTGGCAGACAGGAAAATAAAATATTATGAACTGGATATACGTAATAAGGAAGGTTTAAGGGAAGTTTTCAAGGAAAATAAAATTGATGCTGTCATTAACTTTGCCGGATATAAGGCGGTAGGTGAATCAGTTGAAAAGCCTCTTATGTATTATGATAATAACCTAATAGGAATGATAGTTCTTCTTGAAGTTATGCAGGAATTTTCAGTGAAAAAACTTGTGTTCAGCTCTTCAGCTACGGTTTACGGTATTCCAAAGGCAATGCCATTAGTGGAAGACAATGACATGGGAGCTACAAATCCTTATGGAAGAACAAAACTTATGATAGAGCATATTCTTGTGGATCTGGCCGCATCAGATGATTCATGGGAAATAATAGCATTAAGATATTTCAATCCTCTAGGTGCACATGAAAGTGGAGATATAGGGGAAGACCCTAATGGAATTCCTAACAACCTTGCACCTTACATCACTCAGGTGGCAGTAGGAAAACTTGAAAAATTAAGCGTATTCGGAGATGACTATGATACACCTGATGGAACATGTATAAGGGACTTTATCCATATAAATGACCTGGCGGCAGGACATTCAGCCTCAATTAAATATCTTGTTTCAGGAAAAGGTAAAGGATTTGAAGCGATTAATCTTGGAAGCGGAAAAGGATATAGTGTCCTTGAAATAGTTGAAAATTTTGAAAAGGCGGTAGGAAAGAAAATACCTTATGTCATAGCAGGACGTCGTGCAGGGGATATTCCAGTATCTTATGCACGTATAGATAAGGCTAAAAATCTGTTAGGTTGGGAACCTACATATACAATAGAGCAGATGTGTGCAGATTCATGGAACTGGCAGAAGAAAAATCCTAATGGATATAAGGATTAGTACATAAATATTTTTAAAATTATTAAAATGAAGAAATGGAACTGTAAAAAATGGGGAGATAAAAATAAGTCTGTAAAGGTGATTTTAATGTATTTTCTTGTTTGTTCAGTTCCATTTTTGCAACATATACTATAGTCAGAAAAGGAGAAGGACTTATGGGAAGAATAGTGGCTATAGGCGGAGGAGAAATAAAAGATGGAGAGACTTTAAACATTGACAAATTTATAGTTTCACTTTCTGGAAAAGAAAGACCTTCGCTGCTCTTTATTCCTACTGCGAGTCATGATGCGGAGGGATATATTGAAACTGTTAAAAAAGTTTACGGAGAACTTGGATGTGATGTAAAAATTCTCTATCTGACAAAGGAAAATATTGAAGAGGATGACATAAGAGATACAATATTAAAATCTGATATTATATATGTTGGAGGGGGAAATACAGAATATATGATGAAAATCTGGGAAAAATATTCAGTAGATAAATACTTGAAGGAAGCATATAAGAAAAATATTGTGCTTTCCGGACTAAGTGCAGGGTCACTATGCTGGTTTAAGGCTGGATTCAGTGACAGTGAATTTATTGAAGGGATAGATAGACCGAGGTATAAATGGGTGAAAGGACTGGGTATTTTACCATATCTGAATAATGTCCATTATGAGGAAGAGGAAAGAAAAGAATTTGATGAAATAATGAAAAAAGAAAGTACAGATGCGATTGCACTTGAAAGTAATGTTGCATTTGTTGAAATGGATGGAAAAACTTTTTATATAAGGGCAGACAAAAAAAGAAGTGCATATTATTTTTTGCGTAAGGGAAAGAATCTGGAAAAACATATGATAAAAGAAGAGGAGTATTTAGATATCTAAATTTACATAATGCAAGTATTTAAATGAAGTTGAAAGGAGAGAGACATGCTGTATTTTGCAAATGATTACACAGAAGGAGCCTGCAAGGAGATACTGGATGCATTTATAAGGACAAATGATGAGAAGCTTCCGGGATATGGAACTGACAAGTATACTTTAAGTGCGAAGGAGAAAATAAAGAAGGCGTGTAAAAATGATAATGCAGATGTGTACCTTTTAACAGGAGGAACCCAGACAAATGCAGTTGTAATAGATGCCCTGCTGGAATCTTATGAAGGAGCTGTTGCAGCTGAAACAGGCCATATAAACGTACATGAATCAGGAGCGATAGAATTCACAGGCCATAAGGTGATGCCACTACCTCAGCATGAAGGGAAAATAAATACTGTAGAATTAAGAAAATTCATTGAGACATTTTACAATGATCAGAACCATCAGCATATGGTCTATCCTGGAATGGTTTATATTTCCCACCCTACAGAATACGGAACTCTTTATACAAAAGAAGATTTAACGGAACTTAGTAAAGTCTGCAGAGATTATGGAATACCTCTGTTTGTGGACGGAGCTAGACTTGGATATGGCCTGATGGCTAAAAATACCGATGTTACACTGGAAGTTTTATGTGAGCTGTGTGATGTGTTTTACATTGGAGGAACAAAAATAGGGGCATTGTCCGGAGAAGCAATTGTCTTCACGCATAATAATGCACCAAAAAATTTCGTCACATTTATAAAACAGCATGGAGCATTGCTTGCAAAGGGAAGACTTCTGGGAGTGCAGTTTGACACGCTGTTTACAGATAATCTGTACTTCAGGATAAGTAAACATGCCATAGAAATGTCGGAAATATTAAAAAGGGAACTGGCTGAAAAAGGATACAGATTCTACTTTGAATCACCTACAAATCAGCAGTTTATAATAGTTGAAAACAGTAAAATGGAAGAGCTTTCAAAACGTGTTGTATTCAGCTTCTGGGAAAAATACGATGAAAACCATACAGTTATAAGATTTGCCACAAGCTGGGCAACCAGAAAGGAAGATGTGATAAAACTTATGGAATTGTTATAAATAAAGCTTTTCTGTAATTACAATACTGAACTGGAAAATATTAAATTTAGTTAATATAATGAAAGAAATCTAAAAATGGAGGAAAAGAATGGAGTATAAACTGATTGCTACTGATATGGATGGAACATTATTAAATGATGAACATTTCACTTCAGCAGGAAATATTGAAGCAATAAAAGAGATTCAGAAAAAAGGGGTGAAGTTCGTTCTGGCAAGCGGAAGACCAAGTTTTGCAATGTTTGAATATGCTAAAGAACTGGAAATGGATAAACTTGGGGGATATGTATTGGCATTTAACGGTGGTCAGCTTATAGATATGACTGATAGGAAAATGATTTTTCATGAAGGGCTTGACTGGGAAGATATAAGAAAAATATACGAACTTTCATGTGAAATTGAAATTCCGATGGTTTTATATGGAGATGATACTGTTTATGCAAGCAAGGATACTGAAAATACAAGATTTGAAGCAAAACTGTGCGGAATGAAGTTTACAGAGTTTGGAAGTCTTGAGGAACTTAAAGGCTACGGAATTGACAAAACTACAAAATCCATGCTTATAAGCGATCCTGAAACAGTAAAAAAAGCGGAAGAACATATGAAATCAAAATATGGAAATGACTATTTTATAGCAATATCCAAACCTATCTTTCTTGAAATTGCAAATAAAAATATAAATAAAGGTAAAACATTGAGAAAGCTGGGAGAGTTAATAGGTATAAAAATGGAAGAAATGATAGCTGTAGGAGACAGTTATAATGATATTCCGCTTCTTGAGGTGGTAGGTATGCCGGTTGCAGTTGCCAATGCAAATGACGAAATAAAGGCAATGTCAAAGTTTGAAAGTACTTCAAATAATGATGATGCATTAAAGACAGTTATTGAAAAGTTTTTTTAGTAATAAATAAAGATAGACAAAACAGAAAAAAAATCGTATAATATTACGATTACACTAATCAATTAGAGTAATTCAAAAAAATTGTTCAGAATGTGAAAAAAAACTGGACATTTTTTTGGAGTTTTGATATAATTGAAAGGATCCGAGGTGAGTTTTATGGCAAAACAAGATGTACTTGAGTTAGAGGGTGAAATTTTAGAAGCTCTACCAAATGCCATGTTCCAAATAAGATTAGAAAATGGACATGAAGTATTGGGACATATCTCAGGTAAAATGAGGATGAACTATATTAAGATTTTGCCTGGAGACAAGGTAACGGTTGAAGTTTCGCCGTATGATCTGTCAAGAGGAAGAATCGTGTATAGGAAAAAATAACATTTTTATTGGAAGGAGGGTTTTTAATGAAAGTAAAAGCTTCAGTAAAACCTATCTGTGACAAATGTAAGATCATCAAACGTCACGGGAAAGTAAGAGTAATATGCGAAAACCCTAAACATAAGCAAATACAAGGATAAGAAAGACAAATAAGCAATCTGAAAAAATTTTTATTTAAGTTATATATAATTCGAGAGAGATATGATATAAAATAAAAATTGTAAAGATATGTTTGGCTGTAGGGCTTATTCCTTAGGTTTTTTATGTAAGGGCATATTGAAGAAGGTTAAAAATATCAAAAACAGAGGAGGAAAAAAATTTGGCTAGAATAGCGGGAGTAGACATTCCAAGAAACAAAAGAGTTGAAATTTCATTAACTTATATCTTTGGAATAGGTAGAAGCACTTCAAACGAGATTTTAGAAAAAGCAGGTGTTGACAAGGACATCAAAGTAAAAGATTTAACTGAAGAACAAGTAGGGAAAATCAGAACAATAGTTGAAGAGTACAAAATCGAAGGGGAACTTAGAAAAGAAATCAGACTTAATATCAAGAGATTATTGGATATTAAGAGTTACAGAGGATTAAGACACAGAAACGGACTACCTGTAAGAGGACAAAAAACTAAGACAAACGCAAGAACTAGAAAAGGTCCAGTTAAAATGGCAATAGCTAAGAAAAAATAATTAAGTTAAGGAGGAAACCATAAGTGGCTAAAAGACCAGCAGTTTCAAAAAAGAAAAAATTAAAAAATATTCCTAATGGGATAGCATATATACATTCTACTTTTAATAATACTGTTGTAACTATAACAGATTCTGAAGGAAAAGTAGTAATCTGGAAATCAGGAGGAACTTCAGGGTTCAAAGGAACAAAAAAAGGAACTCCATTCGCAGCTCAAATAGCGGCAGAACAAGCAGCGCAAGTTGCAATCGAAAATGGAATGAAACAGATAGAGATTAAAATAAAAGGACCGGGATCAGGAAGAGAAGCTTCTATAAGATCAATTCAGGCTACAGGTCTGGAAGTAACGAGAATAGTTGATATAACTCCGGTACCTCACAATGGTGCAAGACCACCTAAAAAGAGAAGACCGTAAATTTATTAAATAAGGAGGAAATAGATAAATGGCAAGAGATAGACAGCCGGTGTTAAAAAAATGTAGAAATCTTGGTTTAGATCCAAGCGTTCTAGGTGTAAATAAAAAGTCAAACAGAAATATAAGACCAAATGCAAATAGAAAATTAACAGAATACGGAACACAAATGAGAGAAAAACAGAAAGCTAGATTTGTGTACGGAGTAATGGAAAAACAATTCTATAAATTATATGAAGAAGCAACAAGAAAAGAAGGAGTAACAGGGGAATTATTACTTCAATACTTGGAAAGAAGATTAGATAATGTTGTATACAGATTAGGATTTGGAGCAACAAGAAGACAGGCAAGACAAATTGTCAGCCATGGTCACGTATTAATAAATGGAAAAAGAGTTAATATAGCTTCTTACAGAGTAAAACAGGGAGATGTAATTTCTGTTAAAGAAGATTCTAAAGAAATTTCAATCATCAAAGAATCAGTAGGACAGAAATCAGTTCCAGGATGGTTGTCATTAGAAGAATCTACATTAACAGCTAAAGTACTTGAAAATCCTGGAAGAGATGCAGTTGATTTCGATGTAAATGAATCAATGATTATCGAGTTCTACTCTAGATAATAATATTATAATCCAAGGAGATGATTTAGCTTGTTGAATATAGAAAAAATAGCTAAAAATATAAAGTTAACTGAAGAAAAAGAGGGAAGACATTCCGCTAAATATATACTGGAACCTCTTTACAGAGGGTACGGAAATACTATAGGAAATGCTTTAAGAAGAATATTATTATCATCAATACCTGGATCTGCAATAAAAGGACTTAGAATAGACGGAGTATTAAACGAATTTTCTACAATACCTGGAGTAAAGGAAGCTGTTACTGACATTATATTAAATGTTAAGGAAATAGTTGTTGAACTTGATGAACCAGGAGAAAAGAAGATGTTCTTATCTGTTAAAGGTCCTAAAGTTATTACAGCAGCTGATATAAAAGTTGAGGCCGGTATAAAGATTATAAATCCTGAGCAAGTTATTGCAACTGTTACAACTGATAAGGAAATAAATATGGAATTTTTAGTTGATTCAGGAGAAGGGTTTGTAGTTTCAGATGAAATAGATACTGAAGGTTGGCCTATAGGATATTTAGCAGTAGATGCAATATATACACCGATTAAAAAGGTAAATTATAGAGTAGAAGATACTATGGTTGGTAGGGTTACAAACTATGACAAATTAGTTCTGGAAATTGCTACTGATGGAAGTATTGAAATACAGGATGCACTTTCTTATGCTGTAGAATTACTGAAAATACATGTTAATCCATTTACTAATATTGGAAATAACATGAGTAAATTCAGAGGCAGCGAAGATGAAGCGACAGCAACAAATACTGAAACTGAAAATAATATAGAAGACATGAAGATAGAAGAACTTGACTTCACTGTAAGATCTTACAACTGTCTGAAAAAAGCAGGAGTAAACACTATATCTGATCTTACTTCAATGTCATATATTGAATTATTAAAGATTAAAAACTTAGGTAGAAAATCTTTAAATGAAATAATAGATAAAATGAAAGAACTTGGCTACGATTTAAGTGAAGAAGCCGGTAATTAATAAAATAGTATCAAGGAGGGAAGAAGTAGATGAATCATAATAAATCATATAGAAAATTAGGTAGAAGAAGTGATCATAGATTAGCAATGATGAAAAATATGACTATTTCTTTAGTAAATGCCGAAAGAATTGAAACGACAGTTACAAGAGCGAAAGAATTAAGAAAATTTGTTGAAAAAGTGATAACATTAGGAAAAAAATACAATAATTTTAATCTTGAAAATAATGATGAAAGAGCAAAAGCTATTCACTTGAGAAGACAGGCGTTCGCATTTTTAAGAAATGAAGAAGCTGTTGCTAAAGTTTTCAAGGAAATTGCACCTAAATACATGGATAGAAATGGTGGATATACAAGAATTATTAAAACTGATGTAAGAAGAGGAGACTCTGCTGAATTAGCAATAATAGAATTAGTGTAGTTTAAATAAAAATTTTTTTTGAAAAGTCGATATTTTTTAGGGGTATCGGCTTTTTATTGTAAAAATATCAAATATATCGGAAAGGAATATACAGATTTTATACTGTATAATTAAATAAAAGATGAAGAAAAAAGAATTATTAATGATTGGATTAATGGTATTTTCTGTATTTTTTGGTGCCGGGAACCTTATTTTTCCACCAATTATTGGAAAGCAGGCAGGAACAAGTGTATTTACTACAATGTTCTTTTTTAGTATAACAGCTATTATATTTCCTATTCTTGGAGTAGTAGCAGTTGCAAAGTCGGATGGACTTAGAAACCTGGCTAATAGAGTAGATCCTATATTTTCAATTATATTCACTATTGCGGCATATTTGGCTATAGGACCTGCACTTGCAATGCCAAGAGCAGGTACTTTACCTTTTGAAATTGCAATATCGCCATATATACCGGCAAATGTTCCAAAAGGTCTTATACTGTTTATTTATACGACAGTATTTTTCGGAGTAGTATACTGGCTAAGCTTAAGTCCTAACAAACTTCTGGAAAGAATAAGCAAAATTACATCACCTATATTTCTTGTGTTAATACTTATGCTTTTTGTAGGTACTTTCTTAAAGCCAATGGGAGGATATATGCCACCTGAACCTTTATATGCAAAGAATATGGGATTACAGGGTTTCCTGGACGGGTATCTTACTTTAGATGCACTGGCAGGGCTAAATTATGGTCTGGTTGTAGTATATGTTATTAAACAGAAGAATATACTGGAAGAATCTAAAATAACAAAGATTGTAGTTTTAACAGGAATATTTGCAGGAATTTTACTTTTTGTTGTGTATATGATGCTTGCACATGTAGGAGCGTCAAGTATTTCAAAGTTTCCAAATACAAGTAATGGGGCAGAAATATTGGCAGATGTAATGAAATACCTATATGGAAATTTTGGAGCGGTACTTCTGGCATGTATGTTTACAGTTGCATGTCTTAATATAGGAGTTGGTCTGACAACTTCATTAAGCCAGTATTTTCATTCTATGGTAAAAAGAGTTCCTTATAAAGTCTGGGCTACAATATGGGTTATATGGAGCTATATGCTGGCAAATCTTGGACTGAATAAGATAATGGAATATAGTGTTCCGGTGCTTCTGGCAATTTATCCGGCTTCATTAGTTCTTATTGTTCTTGCACTGATAGACAAGTATATAAAGGGGAGTTCAACTGTATATAGATTTGCAATATATCCTACTGTTGTAATAAGTATTATACATACGCTTGATAAAATAAATATTGAAATACCTCTGGCATCCTCACTGGTAAAAAAATTACCTTTGCAAAGTGCCGATTTGGGATGGCTTTCTGTAGCTGGAATTTGTTTTGTAATAGGATTTATCATATCTAAAGTGACAGAAAAAAATACTGTTGATGTAGAGGTTAATTAAAAATAATAGTTAATAAATTTTGAAAATTGAAATTTTATATAAAATTTTTGATATGATTTAATGTAAATAGTAAAGGGGCTGTTTTTTAACAGCCCCTTTTTAAGGAGTGTTTGTAATTAAGAATATTACCATGCAGAATTTATTACTACTTCTTCTCCATATCCACCATTAAGTTTTTGAGGGTTAGTAGAGTTGTACGCTCTTTGTACACGGATTCCTCTAATTCCTAACTCTCTTGCAGCAAGAATATCATCATCACTGTCTCCGTAGTGGATAGATACATTATGTTTTTTAATGTAGTATGATTTATCATATTTGTATCCTCCTGTAGGAGTGTCAGCAGTATATTCTACGTAAACTTCTTTAGGCAATTCAAAGTATCTCTGTAATGTTTTAGAAAGTTTAGTAGAAGTATAGTTCTTATCTTTTGAGTGTTTAGTTCTTCCAGTTATAAAGAATACATTATCTCCTCTTTCAAGGTGCATTTTTATAAGATCTTTTGCAGATTGTTTAGGAATTGAATGTTCATCTCCATTTTCAGCAACATAATCCCAGAACTTCTGATTGTAAAGATAACTTATTGGTCCTCTTTTATCTCCAGGAATTTGGTAGTAGTGCTGTCCATAGATGAAATATCCACTTGAATGAAGTAATGTATCATCAATATCAAAACTTACGTTGATAGGCCCTTTTCCTTCAAGACTTTTCTTAATATCTTCCACAGATACAAAATGTACTGCTTTCTGAACTTTATCAGTTGAGTAGAACCCTTCGTGAGTATAAGGAACTTTTGGTCCTGCAGCAAATGCAGAAGTAGCTGACAAAACTGCCAGAGCTAATAATAATTTTTTCATTATATCCTCCTAAAAATTAAGTTACATTATATTATACCCTATTTTAAAATTTTAACATTAAAATAGAATTATTATTTTATTGATTTTTATTGTAAAAATGTGGAATATGGGGTATAATTTAGGTAAGTAAAGAATCTATTTTATCTTTATAATATCAAAAAAGATTATGATATAGATTAAGATAGGGGACTTGTAGCAAAGTATTATAATATTGACAATGAAAAAATGGTGACAGGAAAAATAAAGAATAAGACAAAATGGGAAATAAATGGTGCTTGGAACAGCAGTGATTTTTTTACTGAAACAATAAAAAGAGGTATTCGTTGGGAAGGGACTTCACCAAGTGGAGTAAAAATAGAAGGATTTTTAAATAAGAAGGGAACAAGAGCCTTTCCAAAATATGAAGGAGGAAACTGATGAAAGTGAAATTTTTTTATAAATTAGCTAAAATAGGTAAATTATGGCCTCCAGACTGTGATGTTATAGATGATGAAAAATATGATGTTAATTACTCACGTTATTTAGCTGGAGCTGTATGGGAGATGAGATATGTCTCAGATGTAGATCGGGAACTGGATGAAATAGAAAGAGTGGAGAGTGGGGAAATAGAGTGCTTTGAAACAGGAACAGAGATATTTTTCACTTTCGTATATAAAGACAGGGTAGAGTTTGGATCAGACTTCTACGACTGGCCGGACTGGAGCTGTACTTTGGATGAATATAAAAGAGTATTGTTAGGAAAAAAGGCATTTTTAATGCTACCTAAAGAAATAGAAAGTTATTTGGAAATAAAGATAAATGACATTGAGAAATAAATGTAGAGTTAAATTATTGAAAAGATTTCTATTATTTAAACTAGACAGTAATTGGAGTATTCCTGCTGTTTTGTCTATCCTGTGGAAATAAACAGTCAAAAGATGTATCGAGTAATTCGTCAGGAGAAGTGAAAAAAGTTGAAAAAAACAATTAATCAAGAATATTAAGGATTATCATAACCAGAATGAGGTAAAAAATAATGATAACACTGGATTTTTACATTCAACAAATAATAGTTATTTTACTTGTATTAAACTTGAAAAATTATTGTTATTTTAAATTTCGTGATATTATTCTTCTAAGCATAGATGCTATTATGGATTTGGAATGACTATTCTAACTCTTTATAACGGGATAGGCATAGAAACAATATTCTATACTGTTATTTTTGTGTTCGGTATAGTAAAAATATTTCAAATAATATTTATTTTTAAAAATAAGAAAATTAATAAAAAAATGATAAAAATAACTTGAATTATTGAGATAATAATATTTATTATCTGGCTTATTCTTAATCAGTAGTAATTCAAGAAGAAAGGAATATAATGAAAAAAATATTGTTTATATTACTGATATTTTTATCCTGCAATAATACAAACAGTGATAGCAGGGGAAAAGAATATTTTTATAAACTTCAGGAAAAGTATGTTAAATCAGATGGAGAGAAGGATTTTTCAGAACTGCTGGATTTTTATAATGTCTATAAACAGAAGGAAATTAAGGAAGCAAAAGAAAAACTTGAGGAGTTTTATAGACAGAATAAAGATATGGATGCACTGCAATATATGCTGAAAAATAGTGATATAACAGATAACAGTTATTATCTGGCAACTATTTATGAAGATTGTGAAAATTCCAAATGTCTTGAAAGGCTGTTAAAGTTTTATAATTCTGCATATGAGCTGACAAAAGATATCGAAAGATTTTCTTCTGTCCTAGATTTCGGAAGTGAAGTTCTTGGAAAGGAAAAATATGAGTCGCTGGAAAAATTTTCGATTGATAATAACTCGTTATATGCCATAAATATTAAGAAAACAAGGGAAAACATGATTGAAGAAGAATATGAAAACCCAAAAATAAGGATAAAGAATAAGGAATATATTATCTTACAGGAAAAGGAAATAAATTTAGTAAAAGAAAATCAGAAGATAAAATTTTTTCTTATAAGCAGTACTGTTGAAGGTGGAGGGATTGAATCCTATCTGTATTTCAAAAATAAAGGAAGGGAATATCTGACAAAACTTGAAATACATACAGTAGGGTCTCCATATAATATTGAGCTGAAAGATTTGAATGGAGACGGTCAGGAAGAAATAATAATTGAAAATTTAGAAGATGGAATATTTATGTCTTTAAATAAACTCTATGTATTTAAAGTTACTGAAAATGGTATGGAAAAAAAACTGAACACGTATGACATAGACTTAAAGAAATATTTTGATTATAAAATGAATATTAAGAATATGGTAATTACTGTGAAGGATGACTTTGGATACAGGAAAGATACAGAGTATAAATTACCTGATAGAATAGAGACGAGATTTTTCGGAGCTTTTGATGGAGTAATACAAGGAGTAGTTAAAGATAAAATTATAATGAGAGTAATTAATTTTCAAAATTATGAAATAGTTTTTGACAAGGATTTAAATTATAAGCTGAAGGCCATCACTCCAGAAAATAATCCGCTTAACCTATCGGTTAATTACGGACTTTATGAGCAGGCAAAATAATAAAATATAATAATTCAAATTATTTAAAGTAATCATAAATAAAAAACACATCTGCCCCGAGATATACTCCTTATCAGATGTGTTTTTATTTTCCACAATTTATATTTTTAAGTTTATTTTAAATATTTTCAGCTAACTATTCTGAATCCTTTGCTAAAATTTTGTTATCATTTATAAGCTGTTCAGCAACCCATTCAGCAACTTTTCCTGTAATTTCAACACAATGACGTTTTCTTTCAGGACTTTTAAAGTCGTCGCCTCTCCATTTTCTTGTCATTACACGGCAGCAGCATGATCCATATTCTTTCATAGTGTAGTCATGAAGACCTTTTGACATTTCAAACATTTTTTCCTGCATTGCTTCTCCCTGAGTTCTTCCGTAAACAATTCCTAATGCCATTTGTCCTCCAGATACAGATCCGCAAAGACATCCTGCTTTTCCCATTCCTATAGGGAATCCACTTGCCATTTTAACAACTTCAGGTTGATATGGCTGTCCAAGATAGTTGTTTATAACTGTAACAACTGCTTCACTACAGAAAAAAGTTCCGTCATCGTAAAGTTCTTCAGCATCCTTTTTAATTTTTGCAACAAGTTCTTCTTTTGTGTATTGAGTTGTATCAATTTTATCCATTGTTCTCTCCTCCAACATGATATAATTAAAAAAATAACTTTTTCTCTTTATAATATAGCATATAAAATAAAATTATGGAAGAAGGAAAAACAAATACAGTATTTGAAATTTGAATATACACAACAAACGTTATTGAATAAATTTATAAATTGCTAGGGAAAAGTATTATTTAAAGGATTTGAACAAAATTAAACAATAAATTTACAGATTTATAAAAAAACTCGATAAAAGTTGTAAAATAGCGATAAATATGATACCATAGAATGTACAATTGGGAATTGGAAATGTTATGAAAATGTTGGAGGAAAAAATTTGAAGAATCTTGTGATACAGTTTTTAATAATGGTATCTGTGGGAACGTTAATTGGATGGTTTACAAACTATTTAGCCATAAAGCTGTTATTTAGACCTTATAAGGAAGTGAACCTGCTGTTTTTCAAAATACAGGGACTTATACCAAAAAGAAGGGATGAAATCGCTGTAAATATATCGGAAGTTATTGAAAAGGAGCTCATATCCCTTGATGATATAGCCGAAAAGTTTCAGAACAGTGAATTTAATGAAGAAATGATTGATGAACTGCTTGATAAAATAATCGGGGAAAAACTGCAGAGAAGCATTTTAGAGAAAAATCCGCTGCTGAAAATGTTAATTAATGATTCGATGATAGAAAAAATAAAGAAGTATTTTAAAAATGCAATACTTGAAAACAAGGAAGAAATAATCTCGGAAATAATTAAAATTGCAAAAGATAAAATAGACTTCAAGGAAATAATGCTTTCAAAAATGCAGAATTTTTCACTTGAGGAAACAGAAGAGATAATATTGAGAATTTCTAAAAATGAATTAAAGCATATAGAAATAATAGGCGGAATATTAGGTGGAGTTATTGCAGTGTTCCAGTTTTTTATAATGCTGTTTGTAAGACAAATATAAAAGCGGTAGGTAGATATGATGGATGATGAAAGAATATTGGCACCAAAGGAACTCAGTGAAGACAATATTCAAAAGTCTTTACGTCCAAAAACTTTTAATGAGTATATAGGACAGGAAGATTTAAAGGAAAAAATGAATATTTTTATAAAAGCTGCAAAAATGAGAAATGAGGCAATGGATCATATACTTCTTTATGGACCGCCGGGGCTTGGAAAAACCACCCTTGCAGGAGTTATTGCAACAGAAATGGGAGTGAATCTTAAAGTCACTACCGGACCTGTTCTGGAAAAGGCTGGAGATTTAGCGGCAATTTTGACATCTCTTGAAGAAAACGATATCCTGTTTATAGATGAAATTCATAGGCTTAATACGTCGGTGGAGGAAATACTTTATCCTGCTATGGAAGACGGGGAACTGGATATTCTTATTGGGAAAGGTCCGGCCGCAAGAAGTATAAGAATTGAACTTCCAAAGTTTACTCTGATTGGAGCAACAACAAGGGCAGGACAGCTGAGTACTCCACTGAGGGACAGATTTGGGGTAACTCATCGTATGGAATACTACAAGCTGGAAGAACTGAAGGAAATTATAAGAAGAGGAACGAGCATACTTAATGTAAAGTACGATGAAGACGGAATAGAGGAAATTGCAAGAAGAAGCAGGGGAACCCCCAGAATAGCCAATAGGCTTTTAAAAAGAGCAAGGGATTATGCCCTTGTTACAGGAAACGGAGTTCTTAATAAGGAAAGCGTAAATGGAATACTGAAACTGCTTGGAGTGGATGAAAATGGACTTGATGAACTTGACAGGAATATACTGAAATCAATCATAACCGTGTATAACGGCGGACCTGTGGGAATTGAGACATTGTCACTGCTTCTGGGTGAGGACAAGAGAACAATAGAAGAAGTTTATGAACCTTATCTTGTGAAAATAGGCTTCATTAAAAGAACTCAGAGGGGAAGAATTGTTACAGAACATGGATACAGACATCTTGGGCTTGAAAAGGCGTTGTCAGGTAAGGAAGATGTTGAAAATGATTATGAAAATAGATTATTTTAAAGAGCTTTTCCTAATTGGAAATAGGTTATATTCAAAGTATAATAAATGTTGAGGTGTATTTAATTGTTGACAGTCATAGCAGATAAGAAGAATATTAATGGAAATGAAATTCTGATAAATGACAGGGGAGACTGTAACCACATACAGAATGTCTATCGTTTAAATGTGGGGGACAGATTAAGGGTTATTGATGGTGAATATGAATATGCCACTGAAATTACCGGCATGGGCAAAAAAGAAATAAAACTAAAAATAATAGAGAAAAAAACTGATAATTATTCGCTGAATATTAATATAGATGTTGCACTCGGAATATTGAAAAATGACAAGATGAATCTAGCAATTCAGAAACTTACAGAAATTGGAATAAATAAAATAATACCTTTAAAAACTGAGAGGGTTGTTGTAAAGATTAATGAAAAAAAGGAAAAATGGGAAACAGTGGTAAGAGAATCCCTTAAGCAGTGTAAAGGTGTAAAGTTTACAGAGATTGATGAAGTGACAGGGCTACAAAGCATAAACTATGAATTATATGATAAAATTATATATGCTTACGAGAATAGCTGTGAATCGGAAATTTTATTTAATTTAATTGATAATAAGGATAAAAATATTTTATATATTGTTGGGCCTGAAGGAGGCATAACTGAAGAGGAGGTTATGTTTCTGAAAAGTAAGGGCGGAATTGAAATAAGTCTTGGAAAGAGAATATTGAGGGCAGAAACGGCGGCAATTGTCATAGGAGGTATACTGGCAAATGTCTATAAGTAACAAAGATATGGAAAGAGTAACAGAAGATAAAAAGCAGAAGGAAAAAACGGTGGCATTTTACACGTTGGGATGTAAAGTGAACCAGTATGAAACAGAAATTATAAAGAAGGATTTTCTTGATAATGACTACAGGGAAGTAGACTTTGAAGAAAAAGCAGATGTATATGTTGTAAATACATGTACAGTTACAAATGTCGCTGACAGGAAGAACAGGAAAATGCTGCGGCGTGCAAAAAATAACAATCCTGATTCAGTTGTAGTAGCTACAGGCTGTTATGCACAGACGAATCTTGATGACCTGAAGGAAATGAAGGAAATAGACTTCATTATAGGAAATTCAAAAAAGGAAAATGTGTTCAGCATAGTTGACAAGAATGTTTCACATTATCAGGTAGACAACATATTTGATGAGAAGGAGTACAGTTCTAAAAAATATACAGTATTGAGGGAGAAGGCAAGAGCGTTTGTAAAAATACAGGACGGATGTACAAAATTCTGTTCCTACTGTAAAATACCCTATGCAAGGGGACTGAGCAGATCAAGAGCTGTTGAAAGTGTTCTTGAAGAAATAACTTATCTTGGTGAGCAGGGGTATAAGGAAGTTGTCCTGACAGGTATAAATATGAGTGAATATGGGCTTGATCTGGAACCAAAAACTGATTTTGATAATGTACTTGAAAAAATACTGGAAATAGATACTATTGAAAGAGTGAGAGTAAGTTCGGCTTATCCAGATACAATAACGGATAAATTTTTGCATATGCTTAAAAATAATCCGAAGCTGATGCCCCATCTGCATGTATCGATTCAGACAATGGATGATAAAATACTACATCTTATGAGAAGGGAATATGAAGCAAAGTTTGTAGTGGATATACTTCAGAAGGTTCAGAAGGAAGTTCCTGAAATTTCCCTGACAGCTGATGTTATAGTTGGATTTCCTCAGGAAGAGGAGGAAAATTTCAGTAATACTATGAAAAATCTTGAACTGATAGGATTTTCAGATTTACACGTATTTCCTTATTCTGACAGGGAAAAAACCACAGCTGCAAAGCTTGATGGGAAAGTTGAGTCGCAGGTAAAAAAAATGCGTGTGAAAATGGTGGAAGAGCTGAATAAAAGAAAATATGCAGAATTTAGAGAAAATATGATTGGAAGCAGCCAGAAAATTTACATAGAAGAAATCACAGAAGATATAGCTTATGGATATACTGAAAATTATATAAAGGTATTTATGAAACTGAAAAATGAAAATGAAAATAATCTCGATGTTAAGGTATCAGATATGGTTGATGTAATTATAACAGGATTTGATGGTACTTTACTTGAGGGAAATATAATAAAAATATGGGATTGAAAAAATTAAATAAAAAGGAAGTGTAGAATGAAAGGGAAAAACGATTTGGAACTGGAAAAAGAAGTTTCTTCAATAGTTAATATTATTGAAGATAAAAAAGGACAGGATATTAAAGTGTATGACATGAGAGGAAGATCGCCATTTTTTGATTATTCCATATTATGTACAGGAAGTTCTTCAAGAAATATTGAAGCGATAGCGTCAGATATAAAGAAAAGTCTGACAAATATTAGAAATGTGGAAGGACTTGAAGAATGTAACTGGGTTCTGATAGATGGCGGAGACATTATTGTAAGTGTATTTAGTAAGGATGCAAGGGAATACTACCAGCTGGATGCATTTTATTCAGGAGTTAACGGAAACCAGACAGAAGAAGAGATAGATTAATAAAACATATAGAAGTGCGTATTTGAAGGAGTAAAATATATGAGAGAACTGGATAAGGAGGGAAGAAGCCCTAGATACATTGCTTTCATCTCTCTGGTAACACTTGTTTTTTTAATTTTTATAGGAAGATTGTTCGCGATACAGATACTGGAAGCTTCAAAATACGAAGAAAGAGCATTGCAGAACAGAATAAGGACTAATATTATAAAAGCAACAAGAGGGGAAATATATGACAGGAATGGAAAACTTCTCGCAAAAAATATTACAGGATATATGCTGGTTCATTATGCTACAAAACAGATAGACTCTACAGATACAAAAATTCTGAGGGAAATACAGAGTTTTAATATGGATCAGATAAGAGAGAGACTGTCAAAAGAGAAAAAATCCAGACAGGAAAAACTTCTGGAAACAATAATAGACATAAAAAAAATAAGTGAACTTACAGGGTATACAACAGATTACATTATTACAAGGTTTTTTAAACAGCCACGTATAGGAACTGATAAATCAATACTTGTTATAGAAGATTTAGATAAGAATATAGCTTTAAAAGCTATAGAAAAAATCGATAATAATAGGATAGATATAGTAGAATATAATAAAAGATTTTATCCTGAAGACAGTATTGCTTCACATGTAATAGGAAATGTAAAACCTATTGATGAGAAGGAATATGAAAAACTAAAAGAAGAAGGGTATCAGAATACAGATCTTATAGGGAAAAAAGGTGTCGAAAAGCAATATGATAAAGAAATGAAAGGTCAGGATGGAGTTGAAAATGTTGAAGTTGATGCTAAAGGTAATACAATAAGACGTTTAGAAAATACTGATAGTATAGCTGGTAAGAGTATATATTTATCAATTGATTTAGAATTGCAAAAATATATGACAAAGGCTTTTGAAGGGGAAAGTGGAGCATTTATTGCAATGGAAGCAAAAACGGGGAAAATAATAACTTTTGTAAGTTATCCTGAAATAAGCCTTAATCTGTTAAGTTCAAGAATTCCTGATGCACAATGGAATGAACTGGTGAATTCAAAATCAAAACCACTTGTAAATAAGGGAATTGCTGGATTATATCCTCCTGGATCAACTTACAAGGCTGTAACAGGAGTGGCTATCCTTGAATCAGGAATTTCTCCATATGAAAGTGTAGTATCAACAGGACAGTACAGATATAAAGGACTCGTATTCAGAGATTCCAGTAAATCAGGACATGGAGTCACTAATTTTAATAAATCAATAGAACAATCAGTAAATACTTATTATTATGTATTTTCACAAAAGGCAGGATTAGATAATGTCATAAAATATTCTAAGGAATTTGGAATAGGTGAAAAAACAGGAATAGATATTCCTGGAGAATTACCTGGAACATTACCTACACCTGAATGGAAAAAGAAAAGATTTAAAAATTCAAAGAATCCTGGTGACAGAACATGGCTTCCGGGAGATCTTATAAATATGTCCATCGGTCAGGGATATGTGCTTACAACACCTTTACAGATTGCATCTGTCTACCAGATTATAGCTAATAACGGTGTAATGATGAAACCTACAGTTGTGGATAAGTTTATGCTGTATGACGGTAAAATGGAAATTAATAAACCGCAGGTAGTAAGAAAAGTAAATATAAGTGAAAAGACTCTTAAATTGATGCAGAATGCATTGAGATTGCCTGTTGCGGGAGCAGGGGGAACTGCCAAAATTTTAAGATTTAATGATTTTCCTGTATCAGCAAAAACAGGTACAGCACAGAATACAGGATTTAAGGACCACCACTCATGGATTGCGGGATATTTTCCATCAAATAATCCTGAAATTGTTTTTGTGTCAATTGTAGAAGGTGGAGGTTATGGAGGAACGGCATCAGGAAATATGGCAAGAATCTTTATTGAAAAATACAGGGAACTTGACAGGGCAAGAAAAAATGCCGCAGCTGCTGAAGAAGCAAAAAAACAGCAGCAGAATAACCAAAATAACCAGAATTCACAGAATAATCAGAATGGACAAAATAACGTAGCTGTTCAAAATAATGGTCAGAGAAAAAGAAGAGGAAATAAAAGATAAATAAAGAAAAGGAGGTAATTAGATGTCGGAAAAAGTCGGGAAAAAAGGAAATGAAAAAGCAGATTATCCTTTTAAAAGAAATTTTTCTAAAAATGCTAATATAACCAGAATAAAATCTAATGTTCAGAATACTGCATTTTACAGTGATGATGAATATTTGAATGAAACGGCAGGTTCGAAATTTATACCTGAAAAAATAGATCCTGCCAATGTAAAAAATGAAAATAGAAAGAAAGAGGAAAAAATGTATGTTATTCCTCTTGGGGGAATTGAAGAAATTGGAAAGAATATGACTGCATTTCAGTACAAAGATGAAATTATAATTGTAGATGCAGGACTTACATTTCCTGAAGACGAGCATTTGGGAATAGATGTCATAATTCCTGATTTTTCATATCTGGAAAGCAACAGGGACAAAGTAAAGGCATTACTTTTAACACATGGTCACGAGGATCATATAGGGGCAATACCTTACTTATATCAGAAATTGGGATCAGAAGATATTCCAATGTATGGAGGAAGGCTGACACTGGAACTTGCAAAGGCAAAATTTGAGAAGAGGGATACAAAACTCCCTAAAGAAAAAATTATAAAGGGAAGAAGCATACTTAAAATTTCAAAATATTTCACAGTGGAATTTATAAGTGTTACCCACAGTATAGCTGACTGTTATGCAATATGCATAAAAACACCTGCAGGAACAATTCTTCATACGGGAGATTTCAAGGTGGATTTAACACCTGTTGATGGTGAAGGATTTGATTTTGGAAGACTTGCACAGCTTGGAGAAGAAGGGGTAGACCTTTTACTTTCAGACAGTACGAATGCACAGATACCAGGATTTACACCTTCAGAAAGAACAGTTGGGGAAAGTCTGAAGGATGAATTTTCTAAAGCTCAGGGAAGAATAATACTGGCTGCATTCGCTTCACATGTACATAGATTGCAGCAGATAATTTATATAGCTGAAAATTATGGAAGAAAAATAGCCATAGATGGAAGAAGTATGGTTAAAATATTTGAAATATGTTCAAATCTTGGATATTTAAAAATTCCAAAAGGAATAATGGTGGAAATAGATAAGGTTGAAACATTGCCGGCAAATCAGGTGCTAATATTATGTACAGGAACGCAGGGGGAACCTCTGGCCGCACTGTCTAGAATAGCGAATGGAAGTCATAAGTATATTTCATTGAGGGAAGGGGATACAGTAGTAATTTCAGCAACTCCTATTCCTGGAAATGAAAAGGCTGCCTATAAGAATATAAATCAGCTTATGAAAAGACATGCAAATGTTGTTTTTGAAAAGGGAGTTGGAATACACGTTTCAGGTCATGGCTGCCAGGAAGAACAGAAACTGATGCTGAATCTTATAAAGCCTAAATTTTTCATGCCAGTGCATGGGGAATATGTAATGCTTAAAAAACATAAGGAACTGGCAGAAGCTGTAGGAATTCCTTCAGAAAATATAATACTGGCTGAAAATGGTATGAAGCTGGAACTTACAAAATCAAATTTCAAAGCTGTAGGAAAAGTTCCAAGCGGAGTGACACTGATAGATGGATTTGGAATAGGGGATATTGGAAATGCAGTATTGAAGGACAGACAGAACCTTGCTGATGACGGTATCGTAATAATTTCAATTTCACAGTATAAGACAGGTAAGTTTAGTAAACAGATAGAGCTTGTAACTAGAGGATTTGTGTATAATAAAGATGCAGAAAGCCTGCTGACAGAAACAAAAGAGCTTATAAGACTTGAACTGGAAAATATGGAAACACAGGATGTAAAGGAAATTGGGAAAATAAAACAGAGATTAAAATTGAAAATAGGAGAATTCCTGAATAAGAAAACTGACAGGGAACCAATAATTCTACCTATAATAATGGAGGTTTAAAATGAATCTTTCGAGTAAAGAAAGAGCTTTTCTGAAAAAATTGGCACATGATCTTGAGCCTGTTGTGAGAATAGGAAAGGGCGGTATAGATGACGATGTTATTGAAAGTATCGCAAATGTGGTAAAAAAAAGGGAACTGATAAAAGTGAAAATATTGCAGAATTCCTCAGTGGAACTGGAAAGGGAACTAGGAAATGAAATAGCTGCAAAAACAGATTCAGTATATGTGGACAGTATTGGGAAAGTCCTGATATTCTTCAAGGCTGATAATAAAAAAGGAAAAATAACAAAGGAATTTAATGACTTTAAAAGGAAAGGGAAGAAAGTAGAAAATGAGTAGTGGGATATTGTTTGGGAACAGGCTGCTGGATGTAGCTGCAATTTCCTGTTTTGCCGCACAGTTTTATAAAGTATTTTCACCTCTTCTAAAAAAGGAAAAAATACAGTGGATAAGACTGTTTCAGACTGGCGGAATGCCAAGTTCCCATGCATCAACGGTTGTTTCTCTTGCTACAGGAGTGTACATTCTTAAGGGAGCAGCTTCAATAGAATTTGCAATTTCAATGGTGTTCATGGGAATAGTTCTGTATGATGCCACTGGTATAAGAAGACAGGCTGGAAAACACGCAAAAGCTTTGAATACTCTTGTAGATAATATAGAAAAGAGGGAAGGTATAGAAATAATAAGTGAGGAATTCAAGGAATTTCTTGGTCATACACCTTTCGAAGTTTTTATAGGAAGTATTCTTGGAATAGTTTTAGGATTTTTATTTAAAGGGTACATTTTAGGATAAAGTGTATAAGTATTGGTTTAAATAATAAAAAATAAATGAAAAAATAAGAAAAGTATTTTATTATTTAGGAGTTAGTAAAAAGGCATGAAAAAAAGACTTGATTTAATTCTTGTGGAGCGAGGACTGTTTGATACGAGGGAGAAGGCTAAAAGGGAAATTATGGCTGGAAATGTAATTGTAAACGAACAGGCAGTAACAAAAGCAGGAACGAATTTTAAAGACACTGATGAACTGTCAATAAGAATAAAAGATAGATTGAAATATGTGAGCCGAGGTGGATTAAAGCTGGAAAAGGCAATAAAAATATGGAATCTTGATTTTAAGGATAAAATAATACTGGATATAGGGGCATCTACAGGAGGTTTTACAGACTGTGCATTGCAGAATGGAGCCAAGAGAGTTTATGGTGTGGATGTTGGAACAAATCAGCTTGACTGGAGGCTGAAAAACGATGAAAGAGTAGTTTCCATAGAAGAAACTCATATAAAGGATCTGACGCCTGAAGATGTGGAAAACAGTAAGGTTGATTTTATAGTTATTGATGTTTCATTTATTTCGCTGACAAAAGTTATTCCTTATCTTGAAAAGTTCCTTAATGAAAATGGGCAGGTTGTAATGCTCATAAAACCCCAGTTTGAAGTTGGAAGGGAAAAGATTGGGAAAAATGGTGTAGTCATTGACGAAAACTACCATGATGAAGCAATAAAAAAAATAATTGCATTTTCAGAGAAAAGTGGCTATGAACTGGTGGGAGTGGAGGATTCTCCCATAAAAGGAACTAAAGGGAACAAGGAATTTCTGATACTGATTAATTTTAATAAGCAAAATAAATAGGAGGAAAAATGAAAAAAAATAAGTTACTTCGTGCAATTTTTGGACTTATACTGGTAAGTGTACCTTTGTTTTGTGCTACAACTATAATAAAAACTGCCAGAAATGACAAAAATGAAAGTGCAGGATATACAAAAGATACGACAGAGCTAAATAGAATAGTGGATGTCATTAACATAATTGAGAACAGATTTGTAGGTAAGGAGGAAACTCCAAGCAAGGAAGAACTTTATAAAGGAGCTGTTGCAGGAGTTATAAATAAATTAAATGATCCTTATTCAGAATATCTGTCAAAGGAAGATCTTGAGCATTTTGCTGAAGATATGGACGGAGAATATGTAGGAGTAGGAATGACTATAAATAAGAAAAAAGGGGAAGCACTGGAAGTTGTTTCACCATTTATAGGAAGTCCTGCGGAAAAAGTTGGAATAAAAATTGGAGACAGAATAACAAAAGTCGATGATAAGGATATACTTCCACTGACAGCTGCAGATACTGTAAAACTGTTAAAAGGGAAAGAAGGAACAAAAGTAAATGTTGAAATTGTCAGAAGTGGAAAAAAAGAACCATTGAAATTTACTATGACAAGGGCAAAAATAAAGCTGGAAATGGTTGAAAGCAAAATGCTTGATAACAATATAGGATATGTGAGCCTTTTAAGATTTGGAAATCATGTCGGAGAAGAAGTACAGAAGGCTATAAAAGATTTACAGGCTAAAGGAATGAAAGGGTTAATCCTTGACCTGAGACTTAATCCAGGAGGTTCATTGCAGGAAGCGCAGGATATATCATCTCTTCTTGTAAAGGAAAACTTGATCGTTTCCCTAAAATATAAAAACGGACAGGAAAGAAAATATAACAGAACATTAAGCAATATGGGAGATTTTCCATTGGTAGTACTTATAAATAAAGGAAGTGCTTCAGCTTCAGAAATCGTTACAGGAGCTATAAAGGATTATAAAAGAGGTACAATTATAGGAGAAAAAACATTTGGAAAAGGAATAGTGCAGCAGGTAATACCTCTGAAAACAAATGATGCAATAAAACTGACAATAGCACAGTACTTTACACCAAAAGGTAACTATATACATGAAAAAGGTATTGAACCTGATATAAAGGTTGAAATGGAAGAACTTCTGGCATTGAAGGGATATGCAAATGATTCTGCAGAAGCAAGAAAAAACAGGGAAAAGGAAATAGAGGAAATACTTGTTAAGGATAAGGGTGCAGAAGAAGCAAAAAAAATAATTGCAGCAGGAGATGTACAGTTAAAAAGAGCAATTGAAGAAATGAATAAAAAACTGAAAACTGTAAAAAAATAGGAGAAGTCATGTTTTATGTAGTTGGTACACCGATAGGAAATCTGGAGGATATAACTTTCAGGGCTATCAGAATTTTAAAGGAAGTAGATTATATATTTGCTGAGGATACAAGGGTAACAAAAAGGCTGCTTGATCACTATGAAATTGAAAAGAGGGTGTATCAGTATCATGAGCATAATAAATTACATCAGATAGAGAATATATTGAGTCTGCTGGAAGATGATAAAAATATAGCACTGGTAACAGATGCAGGAACTCCCTGTATTTCAGATCCGGGATTTGAACTGGTAAATGAAATACTGAAAAGGGATATTAAAGTAGCTGGTATTCCAGGGGCTTCCTCCATTGTTACAGGAGCAAGCATTTCAGGACTTGATATGAGAAGAATGGCATATGAAGGCTTTCTTCCAAAAAAGAAAGGGAGACAGACACTGTTTAATAAACTTCAGTCTGAAGAAAGAACTATAGTCATTCTGGAGTCTCCTAACAGAATTTTAAAAACATTGAAGGATATAAGGGAATATCTCGGAGAAAGATACGTTGTCATAACTAGGGAACTGACTAAAATATATGAAGAAATAATAAGAGGAGATGTTTCTGAAATAATTGAAAAGCTCGAGAAAAAGCCTATAAAAGGTGAAATAGTTTTATTTATAAGGGCAAAAGATGATGACGGAATATATTTTAAAAATAAAAAGGGAGAAATAGAATGAATATAAACTGGTATCCCGGCCATATGAAAAAAACAAAGGAACTGATAACTGAAAATTTAAAAATAATAGACCTGGTAATAGAAATACTGGATGCCAGAATACCCTTTTCAAGTAAAAATCCTGATATTTCAAAGCTGGCTAAGAACAAGCAGAAAATAACAGTTTTAAATAAAGTGGATTTGGTAGACAGCAAAGAGCTGAAAAAGTGGCAGGACTATTTTCTTGAAAATAATATTTCAGATTATTTTGTTGCCTTGAGTGTTGAAAAAGGAACAAATTTTAATGAATTAAGAAAAATAACTGATAAAATATACGCCGATAAGCTGGAGAAAATGAAGAAGAAAGGCTTAAGGAAAACAGAAGTAAGGGCAATGATAGTTGGAATTCCAAATGTTGGAAAATCCAAGTTTATAAATAAGTTTGTAAACAAGAATAAAGCCAGAGTTGGAAATACACCAGGGTTTACAAAAGGGAAACAATGGATAAAAATAGATGACAAACTGGAACTGCTCGATACTCCGGGAGTATTATGGCCAAAATTTGAAGATGACTATGTGGCATATAATCTTGCTATAACAGGCTCTATAAAGGATAATGTCCTGCCTCTTGAAGAAGTGGCGGTAAAATTCCTTGAAAAGTTGAAAAGTCTGGATAAAATTGAAGAAATTATTAGGGCATATAATCTGGAAGACTTTACAACTAAAGAAGAAATATACAATATGGAAAATCATAAAATTCTGGAAATTCTGGAAAAAAGACTTGGAGTTTCAAAAAATGATGAACATAACTATGAAGTGATTTCCAGAAGAATTTTAAAAGATTACAGAATTGGGAAAATAGGAAAATTTTTTCTGGAATTTCCTGAAACCGAGTAAAATAAATAGGGCTGTCTAATTAAGAAGACATGAGGAGCTTCTGTTTATGGCAGCTCTTCATTTAAAAGGAGAAAAAGAATGAGAGTTGGAATATTTACAGATACTTATAGACCGCAGGTAAATGGGGTTGTCAGTTCTATAAGTACACTTGAAAGGGAATTGCGTAAAAAAGGTCATAAAGTCTATATTATAACTACGACTGATCCTGATGCTCCTGCAGTGGAACCTAATGTGCTGAGAATACCAAGCATGGAGTTTAAGCCTTTACCCCAGTATAGATTAGGACTTCTTTATTCACCAAAAATAATAAAAAAAATAAAGAAGCTTAATCTTGATATAATACATTCACAGACAGAATGGGGAGTTGGAACATTTGCCAGATTTGCCGCAGTAAATCTTGAAATTCCTCTGGTTCATACATACCATACACTTTATGAATATTATACACATTATATTACAAAAGGGCATTTTACAGTACCTGCCAAAAAAATTGCGGCAGGAATAAGTAAATTTTACTGTGAAAAATGTGATGCACTGATAGTTCCTACGAGAAAAGTTGAAGATATACTATACTCCTACGATGTTGATAAAGTGATGAACATAATTCCTACAGGACTTGATTTGGACAGATTTTACCGTGAAAACTATACAGATGAAGAAATAAACTTCATGAGGGAAAGTTTTGGAGTGGAAGATGATGAGTTCTTATGTGTATATATTGGAAGAATAGCACAGGAAAAAAGTATAGATGTACTTATTGATATGTTTTCAAAAATTGAAGATAAAAAATTTAAGTTTATGATAGTTGGAAGAGGGCCTGTAACAGATGATTTAAAAAAACAGGCAGAAAATCTTGGAATAGCTGACAGAGTTATATTTGCAGGGGAAGTTCCTCATGATAAAGTAGCTATTTACTATCAGATGGGAGATGTATTCCTAAATGCCAGTGTTTCTGAGACACAGGGGCTTACCTTTGTAGAAGCGATGGCAGCTGAAACACCAGTGAATGCCAGATTTGACTTAAATCTTGAAGATCTTCTGGTAAAGAATGAAGCGGGGCTCGTTTATCGTAATGAAGAAGAATTTGTAAATAATATAATGCTTTTGAAAAATGATAAAGAATTTAGGGACAAAATAGTTGAAAATGCCTTTAATGTTTCTCAGGACTACACTGCAGAAAAATTTGGGGAAAGAGTGGAGGCAGTCTATAAAAAAACAATAGAGGAGTATGATGTAAATGAAAGTTTTACTATTTTCAGAGGGGAAAAATACATTCAGCAGATCAGGCGTTGGGCAAGCATTAAATCATCAGGTAGAAGCCCTTGGAGCAAATAATGTTGATTTTACCCTTGAACCTGAAGACGACTATGATTTAGTGCATATAAATACAATTGGACTCAAGTCATGGCAAGTTTTAAAAAATGCAAAAAAGAAAGGTAAACCTGTTATTTATCACACACATACAACATATGAGGATTTTAAGGGAAGTGTAAAGTTCAGTAACCAGCTGGCACCATTAATAAAATTCTGGGCTAAGAAACTTTATAACAGTGCTGATTACCTTATATCTCCCACAGAGTACACTAAAAATCTCATAAAGGAAAAATATTTAACATCTCCAAAAGAAATAAGGGTCATTTCAAATGGAGTAGATACTCAGAATTTTTCCAAAAGGGAAGAGCTTGAAAAAAGATTCAGGGAAGAGTATAAAATTGATAAGTCATTTATTATAACGGCAGGTCTGCCATTTGAAAGAAAAGGTATTATGGATTTTGTAAAAATAGTGAAAAAATGTAAGGACTATCAGTTTTTCTGGTTTGGTTCCTCCAGCATAAAACCTATGCTTCCTAAAAAAATACAGAATATAATTGAAAATCCCCCTAAAAATTTGATTTTTCCAGGATTTGTAGATAAGGAAATATTGATAGGGGCATTTAGTGGAGCAAAAGCTTTTCTTTTTATGACTTATGAAGAAAATGAAGGAATTGTAGTACTTGAAGCACTTTCATCGAAACTGCCTGTTGTTGTGAGAGATATTCCTGTGTATGAAAACTGGCTGGAGGATGGAAAAAATTGTTTCAAGGCCAGAAATAACGAAGAATTTTATGAAAAAATAGTAAATATCGCAGAAGATAAAGTTGAAAATTTAAATGAAATAGTAGAAAATGCCTATAAATTAGCTGAAGAAAGAGATCTTAAAAATATAGGAAAAAAATATAGGGATTACTATGAATATATATTAAATAATGCAAAAAAATAGAATTAGGGACATGAACCATGAAATTTAGAAATTTAAGGTCATGTCTTTTTTTATTTCTGGAAAAATTACATAAATTGAAAAATTATCTGATATATTTATGGAAATATTTTAATTATTAGAACAAAACTAAAGATACTAAACTATTAAAATCAGATGCAGACTATAAATTTTATGTGGGACAGAGATTATCATCCTTTTTTGGAAATATTGGAATGGGTGGAACATATGGCGAGATGGAATTATCCCTTAATGGAGTGAAGGGAAGTGTAAGAAATGGTTATTCTATTTTGACGGCATTAAAATCAAGCAGTACTTTAGGGTATGGATTTCAATGGAGCAATACTTTTGAAAATGAATATATGGATTATAATAACTATAAGGGAGCAATTAGAAGCAAGGTGGAAAGCCTGTTCCGTTGGACATATGAACTGAGAAGAAACTGGGCATTTTCTCCTGAAATTAGTGTTAAAGCAGAAAAATATTTTTCAATCAATGAAAAAAATTATACTTTTGAGGCTGTTGTTGCCCCTTATATTATGTATTCCCAAAATGTTACAGATAAATTCAGAGTTTATGCTAAAGCGGTGCCTGCATATAGAGTTGATAAAAGTAGATATGGAGAAGCTTCAGAAAGCAGATCTAAGTTTGCAGGATATGCTAAGTTAGGGGTAGAATATATTTTCTAAGGCTTTTAAGATAAAGGACAAAGCAGTCTGTGATAAAATTTTCAGGCTATATGATAATTATTGAAAGGATTTAATATGAAAAAATATGGATTGCTGTTATTTCTTATACTTTCAATTTCATGTTTTTCAGAAAATAAGAAGTCACAACAGTTACAGAATGATATTGTAAAAAGTAAAATTATTGAAGAAAAAATTATTTCTGAAGAAAATACAAATGAAATTTATAAGGACAGAATGAAAAATTTTATTCGTGAAATAAGAAATGATGCAGGAAAAAATAAATATATTATAACTCAAAATGGAAATGAACTATATTTCCGTGATGGAAAACTGGATAGAAACTTTTTTCCAGTGACTGATGGAACGACCCAGGAATCACTTTATTACGGAGATGTCCTAAAATACAATGCAGTTACTAAAAAAGAATCAAAGGATTATATGCTGAGTCTTTTAAATCCTGTCAGAAAAGAGGGGAAACCGGTATTTGTAATTAATTATGCAAAAGGGAATGAAAAAAAGGATTTTCTGCTTAAAGAAGATGCTAAAACAGGCTTTGTAAGTGAACTTCTTCCAGAATTTGAAGCAAGGGCGATATATAATCCTATACAGGGATTTAATTCAGAAAATATAACAAATTTACGACAGGTAAAAAATTACCTCCTTTTATTGAATCCTGAAAAATTCAGTGATATAAATCAATATTTTGAATATTTAAAAAATACTGATTTTGATCTGCTGCTTATAGAACCTTCGCATAATGGCATTTTTCTTACAAAAAGTCAGGTTGAACAGCTAAAAACTAAAAAAAATGGTGGGAAAAGAATTGTGATTTCCTACCTGAGTATAGGAGAAGCTGAAGATTACAGAGGTTACTGGAAAAAAGAATGGAGTAAAAAATGGCCAAAATGGATAGTAAAAGAAAATCCTGACTGGAAAGGCAACTATATTGTAAAATACTGGAATAGTGAATGGAAAAATGTAATAAAGGAATACAGGGGAAAACTTGGATCGATAGGTGTAGATGGATATTTACTTGATACAGTGGATTCTTATTATTATTTTCAGGAAAAAATGGAAAATGGGAATAAAATTCCAGATTAATCTAGAAAATATTGAAATTAAATTTTCATAAAATTGAAGTTTTCTCAAAATGAAAAATATAAATGTAAAATATGTGAAGACCATATTTCTTCATTTATTAAAATTTCATATAAATTAGAAATATAGTTTCCGTATTAACATTTATTTTCTGATATAATTTTGTTATTTATAAAAAAATTTTAGAATATATGTAAAATAAAATTGTTTTTAATGATGTGAAACCCTTGTTTTACGGCTATTAAAAAAAATTTTTTCAAAAAATAAAAAAAACTGTTGACAAAAAGAAATAAAAATGATAGTATATTATCTGTCCGAAAGGAACGGAACAAAAAATAAACGTAACGGTGTATAGCGCAGTTCGGTAGCGCACCTGCCTTGGGAGCAGGGGGTCGCAGGTTCAAATCCTGCTACACCGACCATTACAAATAATGCGGGAGTAGCTCAGTTGGTAGAGCGTCAGCCTTCCAAGCTGAATGTCGCGAGTTCGACCCTCGTCTCCCGCTCCATTTTTTTGAAAAATAAGTGAGAATAGTAATAAACTTTATAATAATGGTGACTGTAGTTCAGTTGGTAGAGCGCCAGTTTGTGGCACTGGTTGTCGCGGGTTCAAGTCCCGTCAGTCACCCCATATTATGAGCCATTAGCTCAGTCGGTAGAGCACATGACTTTTAATCATGGTGTCACTGGTTCGATTCCAGTATGGCTCACCATTTAAATAAAAAATGCGAGAGTGGCGAAATTGGTATACGCACTAGACTTAGGATCTAGCGTCTTCGACATGTGGGTTCGAGTCCCACCTTTCGCACCATTTTTTATAAATAACTTTAGAAAATATATAGATAAACAATAAATTCCTGATATTACTGTTTAATAGCTGAATACCTAACAATCGTGTCCTATTTGCGATATTTCATAGCAATTTAAATACCTAATTACAAGAGCATATCTTTCGATGAAATGCTCTTTTTTTGTAAATTTTAGTAATATATATACTGTATGAATTTTAAATAAATCTTGAGGAGGCAGAAAATGGAATATTTAAAACAGAAGATACTTAAAGAGGGAATAATAAAAGAAGGTTGTATTTTAAAAGTTGATTCTTTTCTGAATCATCAGATAGATGTGGAATTTTTAAATGAAGTAGGTAAGGAATTTAAAAGAAGATTTTCTGATAAGGAAGTTACGAAAATATTAACTGTGGAGGCTTCAGGAATTGCAATAGCGGTAATGACAGCACAGTATTTCAATGTCCCTGTGTTATTTGCTAAAAAAGTGGAAAGCAGTAATATGGATGAAAGTACTTATGAAAGTGAAGTATATTCCTATACAAGAGGAAAAACATACAAAATGAGAGTATCAAAAAATTATTTATCAAAGGATGATAAAGTACTGGTTATAGATGATTTTCTGGCAAACGGATCTGCGGCATTAGGTCTCGTGAATTTAGTTGAAAGTGCAGGAGCTGAACTTTCTGGAATAGGTATTGTCATTGAAAAAAGTTTTCAGGATGGAGGAAAAAAGCTAAGGGAAAAAGGCATAAATCTGCATTCTCTTGTCAGAGTTGAATTTGACAGTGAAAATAATATAGTTTTTAAATAATAATAAAACGGCTTCTATAAAAATGCATAATTACATTTTAGGAAGCCGTTTACTATAATCCTGTTAATAAAGTAGAAAAAGACTTCACATTACGTAAAGTCTTTTCCTAAGGAAGTTATTTGAAGAAAAAAGTTATTTATTTTTATGTTTTTAATTCTAACTATATAATAAGGTAATAAGCTTAGAAAAAAATTAGAATTTCATATAAAAAAAGATAGAATGAGAGTGGAAATGAAAAATATAAAAATTGTATATCAATATGATGGAAGTAAGTTTGAAGGCTTTCAAAGACAAAATAAAGGAAAAACGGTTCAAGGGGAAATAGAAAAGATACTTTTTCAAAATTTTTCCGAAAAAGTCAACATGATTTCATCGGGAAGGACAGATAAAGGGGTTCATGCCACAGGACAAGTTTCTAACTTTCTAATTGAAAAAAATATTCCTGTTGAAGCAATTAGAAGTCAGATAAATAAAAATCTCTATGGAGAAGTAAAAATTCTTGAAATAGAAGAAGTGGGGAAGGAGTTTAATTCCAGATTTGATGCACAAAGAAGAACATATTTATACATTATGAAAAAAAAGGAGGAAATCACTCCTTTTGAAGCGAGTTATATTGCTGGAATAAAAGGCAGGGTAGATGGTAAAATACTGGAAAAATTAATGAAAATATATATCGGAAAACATGATTTCAGCAGTTTTATGAAAAAAGACAAGGCGTTGAGGAATACAATAAGGGAAATTTATGATGTGAAATGTGTATCTGATGAAAATACAGGAGAAATAAAAATTGAAATTTCAGGAAGTTCATTTCTGAAAACAATGGTAAGAATAATGATAGGATCTGCTCTGGCGGTATATTTTAAAGAAAAAGATGAAGATTATATAATAAAAAAACTGGAGAATCCTGATGCAGACGGAGGGAAAATACTGGCACCTGCAGAAGGGCTTTATCTTTACAGGGTAGATTATTAAGAAATTATAGAAAAGGGGATTAAATATGGAGATAATGGATAACTATATTTTAAATGGAAATAGTTTTTATATTAGGGAACTTTCCCATGATAAAGATAATAAACTTTTTGATGAGATAGTCGAGCATGAAGATAAAGTTTTTGGAGAAGGTTCTGTAGGAAAATGGAATATAAAGCCTTTTGCAAAATATGGTAAAGTATTTGCAGTTTTAAAAAAGGGGAAAAATAACTGCACTGGAGAAAATTGTGGAGGAAATAGGGCTGCCGGGAAAGTAGAAGGATTAGAAGGAGATAATGTCAAGGAAGAATTTATCTCAGATGAACTTGTTTCAGTAATAGAGGTTCTTAGGGGCTTTGACATGAAAACAGCGTATCTTTACGGAGTTTCGACAGTAACAGAATATGAAAGACAGGGACATGCCGGGAAGTTACTTGCTTATGTTATGAATTATTTAATGAAACATGACATTTCAAAAGTTGAACTGACTGTGGGAATAGATAATGAAGCTGCGAAAAATCTCTATAAGAAAGCCGGTTTTGTAATAGCTGAAAAGCTTGAAAATGAATATGGAGAAAATATTGACAGATATTTAATGAGATATTCTGTCTACTAATATTTTGTATATAAAAACGAAAAAGTAGTTTGACTGTTAAATGAAAAAAAATAATTGACATTATATACAAAACGTTATAAAATTATAACGGATACAAAAAGGATATATATGTTATCCGAAAACTTAATTTATATGTATACATAAAAAAAATTAAGGAAGGAGAAAAATATGCTTAATGTAGGTGAATATCTAAAGGAAAATGGCATAAAGCCATCAATCCAGAGAATAAAAATATTTCAATATTTATTAGATCACCATACACATCCTACAGTTGATGACATATTTCGAAATCTTTCAACAGAAATTCCAACGTTATCTAAAACAACAGTCTACAACACACTTAATATATTTGTAGACAGTCGTATTGTAAATGAAGTAATTATAGAAGATAATGAAGTCAGATATGATGTTGTAATGGATACGCATGGACATTTTAAATGTACAGTGTGTGGAAAAATAATAGATTTTGACATAGATTTATCAAAATTAGATTTAATGAAGTTGGGAAATGTTGAAGTTGAAGAAACTCACTTTTACCTAAAGGGAAAGTGTTCTGAGTGTTTAAAAACAATAAAAGAAAATTAATTAAAAAAATAAGAATGGAGATGGTATAAAATGAAATTATCAAAAGATTTAGAAAAAGAATTAAACAGACAATTAAACATGGAGCTGGCAGCAGCTTATCAATATCAGGCAATGGCGGCACATTTTGAATATATTGGATTAGACGGATTTGCTAAATGGATGAATGGGCATGCGGCTGAAGAAAGAGAACATGCACAAAAATTCTATGATTATATCTTATTAAGAGGTGGAAAAGTTACATTGGAAGCACTTGATGCACCTAAAGGAACTTTTGCTACAATTTTAGAAGTATTTAATGATGCTATGAATCATGAAAAAGCAGTAACTGCTTCAATCGAAGGAATCTATGCTTTAGCAAGAAGCTTAAATGATTTTGGAGCTGAAAACTTCCTTAACTGGTTCGTAACTGAGCAGGAAGAAGAAGAAGACTTGTTCGATACAATCATAACTAAGTTAAATCTGTTTAAAGTTGATGAAAATACAGCAGCATTATATGAATTTGATGAAGAATTAGGAAAAGCTGAATAAGATGGAAAAATATGTTTGTACAGACTGTGGATATGTCTATGATTTTAAAATAGGAGATCCTGATAATAAAATAAAATCAGGAACTGCTTTTAAAGATATCACTGAAAAATGGGTATGCCCATTATGTGCAGCAAAAAAAGAACAATTTAAGAAATTAAAATAATAAATAGGTATAAGAGATAATTTAGTTTTCTAATATAAATTATCTCTTTTTCTGTATACTCAGGTATAAAATATATAAATTGATATAAATTTTATTTGAATTTACTTTTTTTTGTAAAATAAAATATTTATAGTAGATTTCTGAGGGAATTACTGATATAATAGAAATACTTGTAAAAAAATAGGAGGAGATATGGGAATTAGAAATCATAAAGGGACAATTAAAATAATTTCTATTATTTTAATACTCGGTTTTGCTTTATCTATGATAATAAGTGGAATTCTTTTTTTGAAGAACAGCGTTATAAACCATGATTCACATAGACAGGTAATAGCAAAAGTCGATGGAAAAAAAATCTATAGGGATGAATTTGAAAGAGAGCTGTACCATTTGAAAAATAATATGTCAGCACTTAATTCACAGAAAAAACAACAGCTTGCTCAAATGGGTGTAGCTACAGACACAATGCAGGAATTGCCTGAAAATATATTGAAGGAATACATTTTTCAGACTATGATTGATAGGGAAGTATTACTGGCCGGAGCAAAAAAATTAAAAATAAAAGCTGATGAAAGTGTTATAAATAAAGCTATAGAAAATGCACAGAAACAGGCAGGAGGGAAAGCCAATCTTATACAGGCGTTAACTCAGAGCGGATACAACTTGGCAACTTACAAGGAAGTTTTAAGGGAACAGGAAGTAGCTAAAAAGGTTCAGGAAAAAGTACTTGCGTCTTCTAAAGTAAGTGAAGAAGAAGTGAAGAAGATGTATGAAAGACTTAGATATAGTAGTCTTTCAGGAAGAACTTTTGAAGAATCAAAAAAAGAAATAGAAGATTCTTTAAATGGTGAAGTGGCAGATGCCCTTATTAATTCGTTTATAGAAAAGGAAAAAGCTAAGGCAAAAATAGAAATAGTAAGCCCTGAATTTAAAAAACTTTATGAAGATTCAAATAAAGTAGTAATTGAAAAAGATGGATATAAGTACACAAATGCTTCTGTAAATGAACAGCTTATGTCTTTATATATGTCAACACCTCAGGGATATTCACAGGAAATGGTTGATACAATAAAAAATGGGCTTAAATCCAGTTTGGAAAGACTTTTAAAAATTAAGGCTAAAGCAAAAGAAGCAGGAATTAAAGTTTCTCCTGAACTGACAGGATTAAGTGAATTAAGCAGTTATTCAAAGAAATACTATAATCACTTAATTGATACTTATAAACCGTCTGAAGCGGCAATGCAGGAAAGATTTAACTCTAAAAAAGAATTGTACAATACTCAGAATACTATTTCAGGATATGTAATTGGAGATGAGTACACTGCATCAAGTAAGGATATTGAAGCTGCCAAAAAACAGGCAGAAGACATAATGAAATCATTAACAGTTGAAAATTTTGCTGAAAAAGCAAAACAATTCAGTAAAGATCCAGGTTCTGCGCAAAACGGAGGAAGTCTTGGTGGTGAAATTGATTTAACACAGCTTGTGCCTGAATTTGCTGAAGCTGTAAAAAAAGCTGAAAAGGGTAAAATTGTAGGACCTGTAAAAACACAGTTTGGATATCACATAATATATGTACAGGATAAAAATGCCAACAATGCCAACCTTGCAAAAGTAAGCCATATATTAATAATGCCAACAATATCACAGGAAACAAAAGATGCACTTGTGAAGAGATTAAATGATGTAAAAGCAGAACTTGATTCAAAGAAAGTAACTTGGGAACAAGTTGAATCACAAGGTAAATATAACTTCTCAGTAAAAGAGAAATTTAAGACATTGGCAAAAAATGACAGCATTCCAGGAATTGGTAAAAATGATCCTGCACTGATGGATAAATTATTTGGTTCAAAAACTGGAGAAATATTAACTCAGCAGGAAGAATTCGGATATTTCCTATTAGGAAAAACAGGGGAAGTACCATTTAAAGAAGCAACATTTGCAGATGTAAAAGAAAGAATAAGATTAGAATTTGCAATAGAGTATGCAAATAATGAACTTGAAAATATAAAATAGGTTTTAATAATTCAAAATTAAGAAAAATTTACGGTAATCGTAAAAAATTGTTTTGAAAATAAATAGACATTGTGATATAATCAAGATGTAAATTAAATAAATTTGATGGAGGTAATTACAAATGACTAGAATTGAAGATATCTATGCAAGAGAGATACTTGATTCAAGAGGAAATCCAACTGTTGAAGTGGAAGTATTTTTAGAAGGCGGAGCAATGGGAAGAGCATCTGTACCGTCAGGGGCATCTACTGGAGAACACGAAGCAGTTGAATTAAGAGACGGTGACAAATCCAGATACTTAGGAAAAGGTGTATTAAAAGCAGTTGAAAATGTAAATACAGTTTTAGCTGAAAACTTAATTGGAATGGACGCTTTAGATCAAGTTGCTATTGATAAAGCAATGATAGCTCTAGACGGAACACCTAACAAAGGAAAATTAGGGGCAAACGCAATACTTGGAGTTTCATTGGCAGTAGCTAAAGCAGCTGCAAATCAATTAGGAATACCTTTATATAGATATTTAGGAGGAGTTAATGCAAAAGAATTACCTGTTCCTATGATGAATATTTTAAATGGTGGATCTCACGCTGACTCTGCTGTTGACGTTCAAGAATTCATGGTACAACCTGTTGGAGCAAAAACTTATAAAGAAGCTTTAAGAATGGGTGCTGAAATATTCCATCACCTAGGAAAACTTTTAAAAGCTAACGGAGACTCTACAAACGTAGGAAATGAAGGAGGATATGCACCTGCTAACATTAATGGTACTGAAGGAGCATTAGACATCATTTCTAAAGCAGTTGAAGCTGCAGGATATAAATTAGGTGAAGAAATTACATTCGCAATGGATGCCGCTTCATCTGAATTTGCAAAAAAAGAAGGAGACAAATACGTTTACAAATTCGCAAGAGAAGGTGGAGTAGTAAGATCTTCTGAAGAAATGGTAGAATGGTATGCAGGATTATGCGAAAAATATCCTATCGTATCAATTGAAGATGGTCTAGCTGAAGATGACTGGGCAGGATTCAAATTATTAACTGAAAAATTAGGTAAAAAAGTTCAATTAGTAGGAGACGATTTATTCGTTACAAATACTGAAAGACTTGAAAGAGGAATTAAAGAAGGAATTGCAAACTCAATATTAATAAAAGTTAACCAAATCGGTACATTAACTGAAACATTAGATGCTATCGAAATGGCTAAAAAAGCAGGATATACTGCAGTAGTATCTCACAGATCAGGAGAAACTGAAGATGATACAATAGCTGATATAGCTGTTGCAACAAATGCAGGACAAATTAAAACAGGATCTGCTTCAAGAACAGACAGAATGGCTAAATATAACCAATTATTAAGAATTGAAGATGATTTAGCAGATGAAGCTGTTTACGAAGGTAAAAAAGCATTCTACAATATAAACATTTGCAGTTGCGGAAAATAATAGCATAAAATATAAAAAACTGCTCTGAAGGAATTTTCCTTCAAAGCAGTTTTTAATGATAAAATATAATTAAATTCCGGTACAGATGTCTATTACTGGTAATTTTTACATATTGATTAACTATCAATAAATAAAAATTGACAATAAAAGATAAATAATATATAATATATAAAAGCTTTAAATGTAATCAGAACAAATGGTACATGTATAGGAGGATAATATGAAAAAATTAGGAGCTTTATTTTTAATTCTAAGTGCTGTTTCTTTTGCAGGTTATCAGGAAATAAACGCAAAATATAACCAATTGGAATCTCAGTTTACAAATTTAGTAAACCTTGAAAACCAACAATATGCAAAATTAAGAGCAAATGCAGAAGTTGCATCAAGAAAATTAGATGAAAGACAACGTTTAAAAGCGGCTCTTGAAGACAGAATCGCAAAAATCGAAGGTTCAGCAGGAGCAAAATTCTTTAAAGGAGAATACGGAGATCTTGTTAAAGAATATAAAAACGTAGTAAAAGCATTAGATGAAGAAATCAAATCTTTATCTAAAACAGTAGAAAATTATCAAGCAGTTGAATCATTAAAAGGAGGAAATTAGTAATGAAAAAGAAATTAGCAGTTTTATTAGGAGTATTAGTATTAAGTAGTGTTGGGTTCTCAGCAGCTAAAAAAGCGCCAGCAAGCGGATCTTCACTTGAAAGCAGCTTAAGCAACTTAGAAGCTCAATTACAAAAATTAGAACAAATGGAAGAAAACAAATTCAGAGAACAAGAAGCAGTTGCAAACGCTGCACAACAAAGATTAGACAACTATTTAAAAATGGATGCAGCTATCGACCAAAGAATAGCTGATATCGAAGCTAATGCTGACACAAGCATTTTTGGAAAAGAATTCAAACAAAAAGCAGCTGAATACAAAAAATTAAAAGAAGAATTAGCTAAAGAAATCAAAAAAGAGCAACAAATCTTAGAAAACTTTGAATTATTGAAATCTTTAAGAAACTAATTATAGTAATAAAAATTCATAATCGATAGGATAGCAAGATTGTTGTTACCTATCGATTATTTTTATGTATCTGTAGCTCAACTGGATAGAGCGTCTGACTTCGGATCAGAAGGCTTGGGGTTCGATTCCTCACAGGTACGCCATTTTTTTAATTGATTAAGGGAAAATCACTTAAAAGGGGATGGAATAACAGGGGATATATAAAATTGGGGGATAAATGAAAAATAATGAGGGACACAGGGGAAGACTGAGAAACAGATTTTTAATGTCAGGGTTATCAGGATTTCAGGATTATGAAATTTTAGAATTACTTCTGACTTATGTTATTGTAAGAAAAGACTGTAAGGCAATAGCAAAGGAATTGCTTGACAAGTATGGAGATTTGTACACGTTATTAAAACAATCTCCTGAAGAACTGGAAAAAAATAAATATATAACTGAAAGGACGGCAATATTTTTTAAAATGCTGTTTTCCATAATTGAAAGGCAGTTATATCTAAAAATACACAATGAGAAAATTACTATTTCAAGTAATGTTCAGTTACTGGATTATTTGAAATTTTCTCTGTTAAACAGGGAAATTGAAGTATTTAAAGTACTGTTTTTAAATACTCAGAATGAACTTCTGAAGGAAGAGGAACTGTTTAAAGGGACAATTGACAGAAGCACTGTCTACATAAGGGAACTAATAAAAAAAATACTGAATTACAATGCAAAATCAGTCATTCTGGTACATAATCATCCGGCAGGTTCATTAAAGCCGTCACAGGCTGATATTGCACTAACTAGAAAAATTAAGGAGATATTTGAAGGAATAGAGATACGCTTACTGGATCATATAATAATAAGTGAGAAAGGATATTTCAGTTTCTTAGAAGGTGGAATTTTATGAAAGTATTAAATATAAAATTTAGGAAAACAAAAAAAGTTTATCCGTTTTTAATAAATGAATTTCAAAATTTTCAAAAGGGAGACCATGTAATTGTTGACACAATAAGAGGTGAACAGATAGGAATAGTTTTGGGAGTAGCAAATAAGCTAGGAATGGAACTTGAAGAAAATGATGAAGTAAAAATAAGGGAAGTAAAGAGAAAATTAACAGAAAAAGAAGTTGAAAAGCTTAAGGAATTAGATATTAAAGCTGATGAAGCTTATTTTAAATGTAAAAAAATAGTAAAGGATATTTTGCCTGAAATGAATCTGGTAATTGGAGAGTACACTTTTGATGAAAATAAATTAATTTTTTATTTTACTGCTGAAACTAGACTTGATTTCAGGGAACTTGTAAAAGAGGTAAATAGGACATTCAGAAAGAGGGTAGAATTTTATCAGATAAAGCAAAATGATGAAGGGAGAATTTTAAGTGCATTTGGAAAGTACGGAAAGGAAATATACTGGTAACAATATCTGCAGTATAGGAAATGAAGAAAATGTTTTAGAACAGGTAATAGACGTATATTTTGATGCGTTTCAAAAAAGGTATTATTTTCTTAATAATCCTAAGTTTTCAGTGGAAATAAATGATCAGGTAATTGTAGAAACACAGATGGGATTAGCAATAGGAAAGGTAATATCTCTAAAAAAAGCCGCTATAAAAAGTAATGGGGAAGCTCTTAAAATGATTATAAGAGTTGCTACAAAAAAAGATATTGAAAAAAATAATGAATTAAAAACAGAAGCAATAAAAGCGGGATATATATTTAAAAATAAACTTAGGAAATACAACCTTAATCTTAAATTAGTGTCAACTGAATATACATTTGATAAGAAAAAGTTAATTTTTTATTTTGCTTCAGAAGACAGAGTTGATTTTAGGGAACTTGTGAAAGAATTAGCTTCTATTTTCAGGGTTAGAATAGAACTTAGACAAATTGGGGTAAGAGATTATGCCAAAATGGTGGGTGACTGTGGAAACTGTGGAAAAACATTATGCTGTAAATCAATAATAAATAAATTTGATTCAGTTTCAATAAAAATGGCAAGAGAACAGGGAGTATCGGTAGCTCCTTCAAAAATTTCAGGAGTATGTGGAAGACTGAAATGCTGTATGGGGTTTGAAAACGCCCAGTATCTGGAAGTAAAGGAAGATTTTCCGGCTATTGGCCAGTCTGTTATGACTGCTGAGGGAAAAGGAAATGTAGTAAGCATGAATATGCTGAATGATATTATTTTTGTAAATATTGAAGGAAAAGGTCTACAGAGATACAGTCTGTCAGAAATAAAATTTAATAAAAAAGAAAAAATAGAAATTGAAAAAACACAGGTTTGCTGTTATGAAGAAAATAACTAATGATTTTTATATTGAAAAATTAGAAAGTGTAGACAAAAAAATTATAGTAAAGGATGAAGGGCTGAAAATTACAGAAGATGCCCTTCTTTTGTCAAATTTTGTAAAAAAGAAGCTGGCCAGCTGTAAAAAAGAAAATACTGGGAAAAGATCCAATATATTACTGGAAATAGGATCAGGACAAGGGACAATATCTCTACTTTTATCTGAAATTAAGACAATAGAAAAAATTTGCGCTGTGGAAATTCAGGAAAGTATTTTTAAACATCTGAATGAAAATATAAAAATAAATCAGCTGGAAGATAAAATTATTGGGATAAATGAAGACATAAAAGATATACAGGGGGAATACGGGTATATTGTTTCAAATCCTCCCTATAGGAAAGTTAGCTCAGGAAGATTGCCTGAAAATGAATCTGAAAGAATAAGTAAATATGAAGTAACTCTTACTTTAGAAGAATTATTCATGCAAATAAGACGACTTCTCAAAAACTATGGGGAATTCTTTGTAATTGTGCCAGATGAAAGGTTAAATGACAGTTTTTTATATATTTATAAAAATAATATGAATATATTGGAACTGGAAATAAATAAATATCGAAAAAGAAATCTGGTAATAATACATGGGAAAAAAGGTGGAAATCAAAATTCAGGAATTAATATAGAAACTGTACAGCAACATTCAGAAAAGTAAAAAACAGCATTTATAAATCGCAAAATAAATGAAGATTTATAGACGCTGTTTTTTTATAAAATTTTATTTGAAAAAATTATAGGGAAACTAAATATGAAACTAATTCTTCTTCAATTTCTTTATTGAACTTTCCAGTTCTGAAGTTATATTTTATTTCATCAAACTGTTCAGGATTTTCAGACATATGTTTCTGAACAACTTTAGGAAATTCAGTTAAAAATACTTCCGATTTATTTCCATTGTCTGCAAACAGAGTAGGAATTCTTGCTGTTCCAGTAGCTTTCAGAAGTAGTTCATGAGCTTCTTCCCTTGTGCTGTATTCTATTTTTATTTTATCATTCAGTTCAGCAAATTTTTCCAGAAAGGAAACGACTGCACGGCAGTCAGGACAGTAAATCTCAGCAACTGCAAGAATTTTAATTTCTTTGTTTATATTTTTTATTTTTTGCACTGATTCATCAGACAAAATAATTTTATTTATTATTTTAAGCTGTCTTTCCTTGTTCTCTGTATCTCCTTCAGAATTAAGATATTTTTCGAATGTGGCCATTTTTAATCACTCCCTGTTTCTTTTTATATATTCAATTATAAAGCAAAATGAAAAAAAAATAAAGTAATTTATTTTTAACCTGAAATATGGTAAAATCTTTTGATAGACAGGAGGTATATTTAATGTATAAAGCGGTGGTAAGTGATCTGGATGGGACATTACTTAATGGAAGTCATGAAATAGATGACTTTACGAAGAAAACAGTCTCGGCAGTAATCGATAAAGGAATAAAATTCTATATAGCGACGGGAAGAAGCTATTCAGGGGCAAAAGCCATAATGGACAAGTTAGGTTTGAAAATACCTCTGATAACTTCCAATGGAGCAAGGATAATGGATGAAGAAGGGAAGGAAATATATATTAATAATCTGGAAAAGAAGTATTCTGATTCAATACTGGATATAGATTATAAGAAAAAGGGAGAAAGCATAGTTTTAAATGTTTATTCTGGAAATGACTGGTATGTAACGGAAGACAGAAGAGAATTTTATATGAAAATAAATCCTAAAAGAACTTTTTTCCCGGAAGTTACTACACTGGAAGACCTTAAAACAAAGGAATTTACTAAAATATTTTTCCTGGGAGAACATGATGAGCTGCTGGAACTGGAAAAGGAAATAGAAGAGGTTACAAAGGGGGAAGTAAATATTGCCTTTGTACTGGAACATTGTCTGGAAATTTTCAGTAAGGAAAGTGACAAGGCAAATGCGGCAAAGTTTCTGCTTGAAAAGGATGGTCTGACATTGGAGGACAGTGTAGCCTTTGGAGATGGATGTAATGACTATGATCTCTTAAAAAAAGCGGGAAAAGGTTTTGTAATGGGGAATGCATTTTACAGGCTGAAGGAATCTCTTCCTGAAAATGAAACTGTCGAGTCAAATGCAGATAACGGAGTGGCAAAAAAATTAGTCGAATTGTTTTTATAAAAATGTAGAAAACGTTAAAATAAGTTAATTTATATAAAAATCTGAAAGGGGACAGAATTATGAAAAAAACAGCATTAGTTGTGGATGATACACCATATATAAGAGAGGATATAAAGGAAATACTGACAGATCAGGGGTATGAAGTATATGAAGCGGGGGATGGTCTGGAGGCTATAGAAATGTATAAAAAAATTAAGCCTGTGATAGTGACGATGGATGTTAATATGCCAAGACTTCATGGAATAAAAGCGGCACAAGTAATAATGGATTATGATCCTGAAGCTAAAATTATGCTCTGCAGTACAATGATAACTTTTCAGAATTATGTAAGAATGGGGAAAGAAGCCGGAGTAAGGGGATTTTTATCAAAACCGTTTACTGAAGAGGAATTTATGGAAGAACTGGCAAAATTATTTGCTTAAATGGAAATAGGAGGAATGTATGTATAAGGCAGTAATAAGTGACCTTGATGGGACATTGCTGAATGATAGGAGTAAGATATCAGACTTTACAAGGGAAACAGTGAGGGAATTAATAGATAGAGGAATAAAGTTCTATATAGCGACAGGAAGAAACTATGGACTTGCAAAAGCTGTAATGGATGAGCTTGGAATAACAATACCGCTTATTTCTGCAAATGGTGCAAGGATAAATGATGAGGATGGGGAAGTTATATTCGAAGATTTACTTGGAAAGGAAGAAGCGGAGAAAATTCTGGAAGTAGATTACAGAAAATATGGTGGAAATATTTTTATGAACGTATTTTCAGGAGAAGACTGGCTTGTACCAATAGGAGCAACAGAGCATATATCTGAAGAAGAAAGAAAAGCTTTTCCTGCACTACCTGAGGAGGTTGAGGAAGAGGAATTAATGGGGCTGGATATACAGAAGATATTTTTTATAGGGGAACATGAAGCTCTAGTTGAACTTGAAAAGGAAATTATTGAAAAAACGGGAGGAAAAGTAACAATAGCCTTTGCAAATGAAACATGTGTGGAATTTTTTTCAGAAACTGCAAATAAGGCAAATGCGGCAAAATTTCTTCTGAAACGGGATGGCATAGATATAAAGGATGCTGTCAGCTTCGGTGACGGTGAAAATGATTATGAAATGCTTACAATGGCAGGAAAAGGTTTTATAATGGGAAATGCCTTATACAGACTTAAGGACATGCTGCCGGAAGATTTTGAAATGGTAGGGACAAATAATGAAGATGGCGAAGCAAAAAAACTTGTAGAGATATTTTAAATATTTGCTTACTTTTGTTCTTTATAAGTAATATAAATTATATACTATAATAGTAAAAAGGTGTTAATATATATTCAAAAGGGAATTTTTATATCTTGACAAACAAAATAATACTTGGTAAAATTGTAATATAAATATTACAATTGGAGGGATAAAAAATGCCTACACTATCATTGAGAATGGAAAAAGAAGATTTAGAATTTTTAAAAGAATATTCCAATATAAATAATATTAATATGTCGTCTTTTGTTCGTAACTTAATTTTAGACAAAATATATGATGAAATAACTGAAGAAGATGAAAAAAGAATACTGAAAAGATGGGAAAATTCAAAATCTGAAAAAACTGCTTCTGCTGAAGAGGTCTTTAAGAGGTTAGAATTATAATGGAAAGAAAGTTTTATGGAGTAAAGTTTACCGAGTCTGCAGAAAAAGATCTTAAAAAAATAAATAAATTAAATAAAGCAATTGCAAAACTTCTTAAAAAATGGATTTCAGAAAATTTAATAGGCACACAAAATCCAAAACAAAGAGGAAAAGCACTAACGGGAAATTTGAAAGGATTATGGAGATATAGAGTAGGCTCTTATAGAATTATAGCTGAAATAAAAAATGATATTTTGTTAATATTAATTATAGAAATTTCAGATAGAAAAGAAACTTATAAAGATAAAAAGAGAAAAACATATAAAGATGAAAAAATAAAATAATATACAGGATAGAGAAAAGATATATACAAATAAAAAAGGACATAGGTCCTTTTTTATTTGTATACTATAAACTTTTATTATATATTATAATTGAGTATTAAAATTCCAGTTTATATGGTAAATAATACATTGGTTTGTTCTGATTATCTTCAATTAGTTTATATTCATCAAAAAGTTTTGCACTTTTTGGAAGTTTTGCTTCCAGCTGTGAAGTTAGACTGATTTTTTCAAAAATAAATGAGGATATCATTTTCAATGTTTTCTCAAAATCCATTTCAGTATATATATTTTCTACGTGATAATCTTCCTCTAACTTAAGGTCTTTAGCCATTGCTTTTATTGTATCTTCAAGACCACCAATTTCATCAACAAGTTTTATATTCTTAGCTTCATCCCCAAGCCAGATTTTTCCTTGTGCATAATTTTCAAGGGTTGCATCATCTATTTTTCTGCTGGCAGTAACTCTTGATTTAAATTCCTTATAAGTAGAAAGCATTGATTCAGAAATTTTAGCTTTACTTTCTTCACTCAAAGGAGTAAATGGATTATACATATCAGAATATTTTCCTTTGGAAATAGTATTTGCCGTAACACCATATTTATTCTGTGCATTGTAGAATTTCGGCATCATTGATACAACTCCTATAGAACCTGTAATTGTGGCATTGTCTGCAAAAACTTTTTTACCTGCCATTGAGATGTAATATCCTCCTGACGCGGCAGTTTCAGACATTGAAACATATATAGGAACATTAGTTTTTAACAGAGCCTGATATATTACTTCTGATGCAAGGGCAGATCCACCAGGAGAATTTACCCTTAATACGATTCCTTTAAGATTTTTAGTTCTGAGGGCTTTTTCAAGTTTGGTAGAAATACTGTCAGGTGAAATAGATATAGTTCTGTCATTACCGGCTGAACTGTCTATAATAGATCCTTCAGCATAAATTACAGCAATAGTGTCATTACCTATATTTTTATCTTCTATTTCAGCACTATGATCATGATAGTAATCATATATATCTACCATTTTTTCTTCCGTTATTCCAAGTCTCTGTGTTAAATCCTGAAGACCTTCAAGTTTATCTACAAGTTTTTTATCCCTTGCAGTAAATGGAGTAAGGGAAGTATCATTACCATTTACTATATCATTATCCAGAGTATTTTTATCAATTTTACGTGCTTTCGCAATATTATCAACAAATTTATCGTATCTGTTGTCAAAAATTCTTGTCAGTTCGGCTTTTAATCCATCTGACATTTTATCGCCTACATAATTTTCCCCATAGGATTTATAATCTCCTATCTTTACAACTTCCATATTTACACCTAAATTATCCAGTAATTTCTTATAGTATAAATTTGTATAATTATAACCGGTTAATGAAACGTTTGCAGAGGCTGACGGCATCATGATAATTTCATCGGCTGCAGTTGCCAGAGGATAGTTCTTGTTATCAAGATAAGTTCCATAAGCATAAATCTTTTTCTTATTCTTTTTAAGTTCTGCAAATTTTTTGTTAAGCTCTTCAACTTTGGCAGAAGAAAGATCAACCTGATCCAGAGCAATAACAACTCCTTTTATATCTTTATTTTCTTTGATGCTGTCAAGACTGTTTAATATATCTGTGAAAGAAATATTATATTTTTCAGAACCTGCAAATAATCCTGTTCTTATTATTTTATCTTCAGTTACTTCTGATGCATTAAAAATTACATAGTCGTAATTTTTAGGTTTATGGCTGTCCTTGCTTTTAAATGTAAAGTAAGTCACCATAGAAGTAATAAAAATGAAAAAAACTAAAAATAGTAAAGATAATTTTAGAAAAAAAGAATATACTTCTTTTAGTGTAAACATAAAAAATCGTTTTATGTAATCAAAAAATTTCATATTTTCCTCCTTCAGTTAATATGCTGAATTATAACATTTTAAAGGATAAATAGCAAATAAATAAAAAAAAGCAAAAAAAATCAAAAAAAAGTGTTGACATAATTTCTGAATTATGATAATATAATTCTTGTCTGTGAGAGAAAAAGACAGACACAAAAAAAATGTGCACCCTTCGTCTAGTGGTTAGGACATCGGGTTTTCATCCCGGCAACAGGGGTTCGATCCCCCTAGGGTGTACCACAATTTAATAATAGCAATATAAGTTGAATAATGAGACGGTCGCATAGCTCAGTTGGGAGAGCACCTGCCTT
>NZ_KI272826.1:143130-168441 GCF_000469505.1 Leptotrichia sp. oral taxon 215 str. W9775
CGCGAGTTCGAGTCTCGTCACTTCCGCCATTAATTCGACTTGCCTATAAAGGTAATTATTGTGCCGCTTTAGCTCATCTGGTAGAGCAGCTGACTTGTAATCAGCAGGTGGTTGGTTCGAGTCCGACAAGCGGCACCACTCAAAAGAATGTGGTGAGGTTCCCGAGCGGCCAAAGGGAGCAGACTGTAAATCTGCCGGCTCAGCCTTCGAAGGTTCGAATCCTTCCCTCACCACCATTTTTTATTAATAAGAAAAAATAAATGTGATAATAAAATTTCTTTATAATTCATAGGAGGAATTACAATATGGTTAGAAAGTTAAAGGGAGCTAGTACTTCTAAAGGGGGAAATCAGCAAGATATAATTAGACAAGCTCAGGCTATGCAGCAGGAAATGCTGAAAATACAGGATGGATTGAAGGACAAATTTGTTGAAACTTCAGTTGCCGGTGGAGGAATAACTGTTAAAGCTAATGGACAGAAACAACTGGTTGACCTGTCAATTTCAATGGATGTATTAAAAGATGCAGTTGAAGAAGGAGATACTTCTATAGTTTCAGATTTAATAATAAACGCAGTAAATGAAATTTTAGAAAAAGCTGAAGAAATGGCTGAAAAAGAAATGGAAGTAGTAACTGGTGGAGTAAGTATCCCAGGATTATTCTAAGATTAATTAAAAAATATAAAGTATAAAACCAGATTTTTCTGGTTTTTTTTCTATCTATTATATTTGTATATAAAACATTGAGATGATAAAAAGAATATGATTTAAAAATTATTTGGAAGTTTAGTGAAAGGAAAATAGAAAAAATGAATAAATACACCTTGAGGGAAAAAATAGAAAAGAATTTGGAGATTCTCAACAGTGGTCTTGTTGGGAAGGAAAAAGTCATGAAGTTAGGACTTCTCAGTATACTTTCAGGAGAAAATATGATTCTTGTAGGACCTCCTGGAACAGCTAAAAGTGAAATTTCAAGAAGACTGAGGGAAATACTCGCTGACACTGACAGTGAAACTTATTTTGAATATCTCTTTACAAAGTTTACTACTCCTGAAGAGATATTTGGACCTTTATCAATAAAACAGCTCCAGAATGATAAATTTGAGAGAAATACGGAAGGATATATGCCTTCCAGCAGGATTGTCTTTTTAGATGAGATTTTTAAGGCAAATTCTTCGATACTTAATACACTTCTTACAATATTAAATGAAAGGGTTTTCCATAATGGTCTAAAAAGGGAAAAAACCCCTCTAATTTCGCTTATAGGGGCATCAAATGAACTTCCGTTTGAAAATGATGAACTGACGGCCTTATACGACAGATTTTTAATAAGAGCCGTAGTTGGTTATGTAAGTGATGACGAGATAGAAGAACTTCTGGATATAAAAGAAACAGATATGGAAATACCTGCTGAAATAAAATTTACAGAGTCTGATTTAAATGAAATAAAAAATGAATCAGAAAAAGTAAGAGTTACTTCCGGGATAAAAAGAACAATTATGCAGATAAGACAGGAGTATAATAAAATTTTTGCTGAAGATAATCATGAAATAATTTCTGACAGAAAGCTTGTAAAGATGGTAAAATTACTTAAAGTTTCTGCATATTTAAATGGAAGGGATAAGGTGGATTTTTCAGATTTAATGATTCTGACAAACTGCCTGTGGAATAATCCTGAAAATATTGAGAAGGTTACAAAGCTTGTTTTAGAAGCGGTAAAAAGAAATGTTGCAAAGGATGAGGAGTAATCTGGAAGTTAATCTGGATTGGAAAGATTGGAAATTGTTGAAATGGAAAAGTGGAGCGGTAAAGAGGCAGTGAGTAAAGTGAAAGTATACAAATAAAATATGTAAATAAAGTATGTAAATAAAATATATAACCATAGAAAGAGTGAAAAGAAAGGAGAGATACAGGCAGAGGAGGAGTTTTAGCCTGTCTGTAAAGGGCTACATGACAATAGATGAAATAAAAGGTGTTACCGAAGAGGAAATAAACCTTGAAATATTAGGAATACTGAATGAAGAAAAGGAAATAAACCTTCTTGAAATGACAAGGGAATGTGAAAAGTCTGACAGGAAGCAGTTTATGAATTTTGTTTTTAGAGAACTTATAGATATGGAAGACAATGATATCGACAGAAACATAGAAGATTTCTATCGTGACAGGAAATTGAAGATTATTTATATGGATAGGCTTTATATACAGTCAAACATTATAATATTATTTAATACGAAGGATTCAGGGCTTTTCTTTGCAAATGAATTCTGGGCGTATAACAATAAAGGGGTAAACAAGAGGGATTTGACTATTGAGACAGTTCAGAAGATAGTAAGAAAAATGTCAGAAATAATTTTAAAGGAAAAAAATACGAGAAAAGAAATTGAAAATTTTCTGGAAAATAACAGAACCGGCTCTGAAGAAAGAATAATGAATGAGCTTCTGCTGAAGCAGATTAATGATAATATATGGCTGTAAAAAGAGAAAGGAAATAGAACATTGAAAATAGAAGTTTCATTGACATCGCATCTTGTAAAGCCGATAAAATACTATATAAACAGTATTTACAGAAAAAAGGTTGTTCCTAAGGAAGGAAGTATCATATACAGTGATTTTGGTTCTGCCGGAGTTTATATCGGTAATGATAGGATTGTGACTATAAATGAAAATGGATTGTCAGCTGAAGATGATGAAGTAAAGTGCATGACAATGGAGGAATTTATAAAAAATTCTCATTTTCCTGAAAGTTTGTATGTTTCTTCAAATGAAGAAGGGGCAATTGAAAATAAAAAGGTTGCAGAAGCCGCAGAAAGATATATTGGAGAAAAGAATAAATACAGGCTTGTATTTAAGGATAGCTCAAGTTTTATAAAGAAATGTCTGGATTATTCGGAAGAGAATTTTTTTGGGCAGTCGGAGGATATTACTGAAAGTAATATGAGTGAACTGGGGCTTTTAAAACAGAAGGCGAAAAACAAGACAGGGGCTGTAAAGTGGTTTTTACAGGATTTAAGGGAGTATAATTTTGCATATGATGAAATATCTGATAAAATATCTGATGAAACGGTACATGAGGAGAATTTTTCCATAAATGAAGTTTCAGACAGTGAAAAGGAAGAATTTAGAAAGCTGAATGTAGGAAAGATTATAAAAAATTATGAGGAAGTTCCCCTAAATGATGATATAATGAAGCATCTTAACAGGGAATACAGGGAAATGCTGGATTTTTTCAGGGAAATAAATAGTGAGAAAATACCTGATCCCGTCATAAAAATTGTAATAAAAATTATTAAAGTGCTTGAAGAAATAATACTTGGATATGAGCAGAATGAAAATTCAGTAAAAGGTCTTGGAGGAGACTTTACTTTTAAGCAGCTTAAGGAAATGGGAGATGAATTTAGGCATCTTGTACAGGAAATGAATAGAAACAGGCATATAAGGGATGTCCTGAAAAGGCTTGGAAAAGGAAATGTATCGGTTGAAAAGCAGGATAAAAGTAAAGTTGCAAAAATAAAAAAGGATGAGCTGTTTGGAATAAATAAAAGTGGAAATATATCAAGAATGCTGCCTTCAGAACTTCTAAACCTTGAAGATGAGAATCTGAAGTATCTTTTTTATGCAAAATATCTTGAAAACAGTCTTTTAACTTATGAAATTAAGGGAAAAGATGAAGTTGAGAAAAATGAGGTAGAAGAAAAAATAAGTAATAAAGGACCGATTGTAGTATGTCTTGATACTTCAGGAAGTATGAAGGGGACACCGCTTTTAAGGGCAAAGGCACTGGTGCTTTCAATTATAAAAATATTAAGGAATGAAAATAGGGAATTATATGTTATACTATTTGGAGCGAAAGGTCAGTTTCAGGAAATTTCACTGGAGGGTGAGGAAGATATTACTAAGGCGGTAAAATTTCTTAAAAAGAGCTATGAAGGGGGAACTGATTTTGAAACTCCCTTAAAACGGGGAATAGAAATAATTTCTGAAAAGGAAGTTTATAAGAAGGCTGACATATTGATGGTAACAGATGGTTCCTGCCGTATATCCTATCAGTTTAAAAGAATATTGAAGGAAGAAAAGGAAAGACTGGATTTTAAAATATACACTGTTATATGTGATGCTGACAGGGTGGAAAAGGACTTCAGTGACGGAGTTATAGTTATTTAACTTACAAAAAGAAGAAAGGAAGGAAAATGGAGAGAAAAAATATAAATAAAATGATATTTTTAATGTTTTTATGTATTATTGTATATAATTTGGCACATCCGGCAACTCCAGGGCTTATAGAACTGAGGAACTGGAAAAAAAGTATTTCAGGAGAATTTCTGGCGGTAATGAGTACGGCAATGTTTATTTCATCACCGTATTTAGGGGCATTGGCTGATAATATAGGAATGAAAAGGATATTTGTCTTTATGCCGCTTATGTATGGAACGGCACAGGTATTTTTTGGATTTGTAAACTATTTACCGGTAATTTTTCTGGCAAGGGCTTTTTCAGGATTTGCTTCAGGTGGTACATATGCAGTAGCTTTTGGATATGTGAGTCATCTGTCATCGAAAGAAACGAAAAGTAAGAATATAGCAAAAGTCAGTTCGGCTGCAGTAATTGGAGGGGCAATAGGTCAGAAAATAGGAGGAATGGTTGCAAAAATAGATACGAGATATCCTTTCGGACTGCAATTTATATGCGGATGTACAGTTTCGCTGCTTATATTTTTAATTTTAAAGGAAATTAAGGATAAAAAGGATAATGAAGGGGAATCAAAGGAAAAGAAAAATCTTAATCCTTTTGCAACATTCAGATATATATTTGAACTTGATAACTATTCAAAATTTTTCTGTTTTATAATATTCCTTTCAAGTATTGGAATATATTCGTATGCAAGTGCCCTGAACTATTTTCTGAAGTTTCAGATTAAGGTAACTTCAGATACAATTGGAACATTTGTTATGTTTTCTTCGCTTCTTGCGTTTTTGGGAACGAGTGTTATTTTAGTAAGACTTATTACAAAATATGACGAAAAATTGATACATAGAATTATGATTTTCATTGGGATTATACTGATGTCAATTATATTGTACAGACTTAATTTTGGAACAGTTTCATATGTACTGATGGCAGTATATACAATGACTTATGAAATAGTCAGATCTCTTGGAAACAGTATTATTGCACATAGATATAAAAATGAGCAGGGGAAAATACTGGGAGTAGCTTCTGCCGTAGGATTTTTAGGAAATGCAATAGGTTCGCTGCTGTCAGGATACCTGCTTAATGCAAATTCACGACTGCCTTTTATAGTAAATATTTCCATAATGTCTGTTGTACTTGTATTTTTACTTGTTCAGGGAGTAACAGCAAAAAAATAGGATGTTTTCTTTGACAGGGGGAAATTCTAAATTATAATATAAAAAATGATGTTTTGAATTTAATTTCTCAACATCATTTTTTTATTTAATCATTTACTATTTTATAAACTTTATTTTTATCCTTTATTTTATATCCATTATCACTTTTATTATAATGTATATCAAATGTTTTTACATCTGCTCCCTTTAGAATTTTACCTTTATAATAGACATTATTCTTATCCTTTGTGTATTCTTCATCAAGTACTTCAAAAGTTTCGGCATCGACATTTTTATTTTCTAACAGAATAAATTTTGTATTATTATTTTCATCTTCGGTAAAATAGTAAAAATCTTCATTTTGCCCTACTAAAGAAGAGGATATCACTTCGAAGTTTTCAGGTTTGAAATTTTCCAGCTTTTTATTTCTATAATAAATATTATTTTTATCCTTGTAGAATTCATTTTCCAAAACTTCAGTACTATTTACATCTATACCGTTTATTTTATGGGTTTTATAATATATTCCCTTTTTATCTTTTCCAATAAAAAATCCCTCAGGTTCAAAAGTCTTTATATCTGCCCCTTCTATTTTTTGGAAATCATAGTAAACATTGTTTTTATCTTTTGAATATTCAGCGTAATTTTCAAAAGATTGTAAAGTTTTTAAATCAATTTCAGGTGAAAGTTCAACTTTTTCAACAACAAGGTCATCATTGAACTGATAAAAGTGATGTATTCCATTTTTATCCTTTACATGTGTATAATTTACAAATGGTTCAAAAGTTTTAGGATCAATTCCTTTCATTGGAACATCTTCATAATAAATATTATTTTTATCTTTAGTAAAAGCGGCATCTATCTCTTCAAATGTTGCAGGATCAATACCAGACAGCCTATTTTCCTTCTTATAAATGGCATTTTTATCCTTTCCCAAAGTATAGCTGATTCCTTCAAAAGTTTTCGAATCTGCCCCTTTTAATTTTGTCATTGTACCTTCATATTCATCATAGTAATAGACCCCATTTTTATCCTGATAATATTCATTTTTTGAAACTTCTTCAAAAGTATTGGAATCAGCATTTTGAAGTTTTTTCATTTCTCTATTTACAAAATAATACACCCCTTTGTCATCTTTAACAACAAATTCACCTGAACCAACGAGTTTAAAAGTTTTTGTATTTATCCCTTTTATTTTTTGGTTGTAGAAATATAGATTATTTTTATCTTTTCCATATACAGAGACTATTTCAAAAGTGTCACGGTCTGCTCCAGCTAATTTTTCTATTTGAATAACAAAATCATCGTTATCATTTTCCACATCATCTTCATTTTCAATATTGTTATCTATGGATTTCTGTTCACCTGCTGTATAATTGATAAAATAGACATTATTCTTATCCTTTAAATAAAAAACAGCAAAACTTTCTTCTGAAGCTAAAACTTCCAGCGTATCCATATCCATTTCTTCAGGTTTTATAGATTTTGCTACGATTTCATCATTTTCATATTTAACCATATAAATACCATATTTATTTATAAGTAAAGCCGGCACAAATAATTGAACGATAGCATAGCTCCCCTCAGGTCTAAAACCTTTAATTTTCATGAGCTCATCATTTGATATATAAAAAGTATTATTTTTATCCTTTGCAAAATAAAAACCTTCTACCTGAAAAGAATTCACATCCACATTTTCTACTTTTTTATTTTTATAATAAATATTATTTTTATCCCTTGCAAAATCATCATTTTCTTCAAAAATTTTAAAAGTCCTGAAATCTACGTTTTTTACAATTTCCTTTCTTTCAGGTTCTGTAGTTTCATCAGTAAAATAAATTGTATTTTTTTCTTTAATATAACCTGCATTTATAATGCTTCCTGATAAAATAAGCAATGTTAAAATTTTTAATAAATTTTTTCTAATCTTCATAATATCTTCTTCCTTTGCATTAAATTTCCTTTATTTTCAAATAAAAATGTATGAGCAGTCTGAATTCTTTTCAGTTTGATTTTTTTAGATTATAGCATATTTTTCAGATATTTTATTTCTATTTCTAAACTTCAAATAGCTTATTTATTTCATTAACAGTAAATTCAACATTTCCTGAAGAAGTTAAATCAACAATGCTTGTTCCTATAATAACTCCGTCAGCATATTGTCTCATATTTTTTACATCTTCATTGGTTCTTATTCCAAATCCTAGGGAAACAGGCAGTTTGGAAGCATTCTTTATTTCTGAGATGAAGTTTTTCAGTCTTTCCAGATTAACCTGCTTTGTACCGGTAACTCCCAGAGAACCGATTGCGTATACGAAACCATCCCCCAGTGATGCGATTTTTGAAATTCTTTTTTCAGAAGTAACACTTACAAGCGGAATAAATGCAATATTATTTTTTTTCAGTTTTTCTGAAATTTCATGTGCTTCCTCATAAGGAAGATCAGGAATAATAATTCCCTTGATACCTGATTTTACACAGTTTTCAATAAAATTATCGACTCCATAGGCAAAAACGAGGTTATAGTAAACTAGAAAAACTAGAGGTTTTGTAATGTTATCCTTTACTGAAGTCAAAAGTTCAAACACAGTATCAGTGGTAATTCCTGCTTCTGAAGCTATAAATGAAGCATTCGAAATAAGTTTTCCATCAGCAAGCGGGTCAGAATAGGGAATTCCTATTTCCAGAATATCTATTGAAGTTTTGTCCAGATTAAGTAAAAACTCCTTAGTAAAATCAATGCCAGGATAACCGGCTACAATATAGCCTATATTAACTTTTTCCTTTTCTTTAAATACATCAGAAACATTTTTATTCATTTACATTTTCTCCCTTCAATATGGAAAATACAGTATGCATATCCTTGTCTCCTCTTCCTGAAACATTTACGATTATTGTTTCCCTTTTATCCTTTGGCAATGCAGGGCATAGTTTTTCAAGGTATGCAAGTGCGTGAGCACTTTCAATGGCAGGAATAATTCCTTCCTTTCTTGTAGTAAGAATAAGTGCATCCATAGCTTCATTATCAGTTATTGCCGCATAGGATACTCTTCCAGTTTCAAATAAATGAGCATGTTCAGGCCCTACTCCGGGATAATCTAGTCCTGCAGAAATAGAGTGAACAGGACTTATCTGACCGTACTTATTTTGAAGTACATATGTCTTCATTCCGTGGATAATTCCTTCTTTACCTAAAGTCAGTGTAGCGGCATGCATATCTGTAGTAATACCGTGCCCACCGGCTTCAACTCCGTAAAGTTTTGTAGTTTCATCATTAAGGAATCCTGAGAATATCCCTATGGCATTACTTCCACCACCTACACAGGCAATGACATGATCGGCATGTTTTCCAAGACTTTCTATCTGTTTTCTTGCTTCAGTTCCAATAACTGACTGGAAATCCTTTACCATTGAAGGATAAGGATGAGGGCCTACGGCAGAACCTATTACATAAAAAACATTTTCTATTTCTGCAACCCATGACTGTATAGCCGCAGTTGTGGCTTCCTTAAGAGTTTTCAGGCCGTCTTCTACAGAAACAACCTTTGCTCCAAGTAGTTCCATACGGAAGACATTAAGTTTCTGTCTTTCAATGTCAACAGCTCCCATATAAACATCACATTCAAGACCAAGAAGTGCCGCGGCAGTGGCAGTGGCAACTCCGTGCTGTCCTGCACCTGTTTCGGCTATAACTTTCTTTTTCCCCATTCTTTTAGCTAGAAGAACTTGACCGAGGGCATTATTTATCTTGTGAGCTCCTGTATGGTTTAAATCCTCCCTTTTCAGATAAATGTCATGACCATAGTGGTCACTGAGATTTTTTGCATAAAATAACGGTGTTTCACGCCCTACATAGTTTTTAAGGAGATACTGGAGTTCTTCCTGAAATTCCTTATCATTTTTGACTTTTTCATATTCCTTTTCCAGCTCTATCAGGGCAAACATTGCAGTTTCAGGAACATATTGTCCTCCAAATTTACCAAAATAGGCTTTTTCGTTAAAATTATTATTTTTAGGATTATTTTTCATCTTGTTTTCCTTTCTTTCATATAATTAAATTCAATAGATAAATTTTACTGTAAATTCTTATTTCTTATTTCAGATATTACTTCTTCAATCAATTTTCTGTTTTTACGGTTATTTATTTCAACTTTGCTGTTTACATCAAGTATGGCAGGACTGTATGAAAGTGCTTCGGCTATATTTTCCTTTTCAAGTCCTCCTGCAAGTATAAAAGAATATTCTTCCATACTGCTTAATATATTCCAGTCAAATACAATTCCATTTCCACCGGCATTTACTCCCTTTGCATCAAATAATGGAAATTCAATATATTTACTGTATTCTTTTATTTCAGGCAGGCTGTCCTTTACACTGAAGGCTTTCCATATTTTTATTTTTTTATTATATTCCTTTTCATATTCCTCAAGTTTTGAATAGAGTTCCTTACAGTATTCGGGAGTTTCGTTTCCGTGCAGCTGAACAGTATCAATGTCAGTTTTTTTGATTATATCGATAATATTTTCAATCTTTTCATCGAGAAAAACTCCAACTGTCTTTTTTTCTGCTGAATGTGCAATTTCAGTAATTTTTTTGGCAAGTTCATTAGAAACAAATCTCGGACTTTTTGAAACAAAGATACATCCAAAGTAATTAACTGGTAAATCTTTTAATTCCTCAATTTCCTCAATACTTCTTATACCACATATTTTCAATCTGGTAAACCTGTTATTATTCATATTTCTTCCTTTCCTGTTTTAAAATATCAGGCCCTTCATAAGAGCTTCTCCAATAAGAAGAGCATCAACATTAAGATTTTCGGCATATTTTAAGTCATCCTCAGATAAAAATCCGCTTTCGCTGACAAGAACAATATTTTTAAGAATTTCTTCAGGAATAAATTTTATAAGTTCCCCTGTTATTTTTATATCTGTATTGAAGGTATTAAGATTCCGGTTGTTTATTCCCAGTATTTGTAAATCCGGTATTTTTAAAGCCCTTTCAAGTTCGCTTTTATCGTGGATTTCCACCAATACATCAAGTTCAAGTTCGTGAGCCAGACGGTGCAGTGTATGCAGTTCCTCATCATTTAACATTCTCACTATAAGAAGTATTGCAGAAGCTCCAAGAAATTTAGCATGAGCCACCTGAAAAGGAGTGTATACAAAGTCCTTTCTCAATATTGGAATATGAGGGAAGTTTTCAGAAACGATTTTTATAAATTCGTTATCCCCTTTGAAATATTCCTCTTCCGTAAGAATAGAAAAGGCTGCAACTCCATTTTCAACATAGTATTTAGCCTGATTTAAAAGGTTGAAGCTGTCATTGGCTATTTTCCCTTTGGAAGGAGACGCCCTCTTGATTTCACCTATTATTTTTAAACCTTTCTGCTTCAAGGCCTCCTTAAAAGATGGTCTTTTATATACCTTTTTTTCCTTTTCCAGCTGTATTTCACGTTTTTCCTTTATTTCAGATAATATATCCATTGTTACCTCACTTTTTTTGTCATAAAATTTTAATTTATTTATCTATTTTCCAGTATATTTTTTGTAAAAATCGTAGACTTTTCCACTGTTTATAGCTTCAAGTATTAAAGGTTTAGCTTCTGCAGGATGTTTAACAAAATCTGCAGTATAAAGGGCAAACATTGCATTCAGGATTACAATATCTGATTTAGGTGAATTTTCTTCTCCTTTAAGGGTTCTTACTAGAATTTCAGCATTTTCCTCAGGAGTCCCACCTTCAATGTCTGCATGAAAGGCCCTCTTAAATCCAAATGTTTCAGGAGAAACAGTGTATTCAAGTATTTTGTCACCTTTTACTTCTACAATTTTTGTTTCATCACAGATAGAAATTTCATCAAGACCGTCATTTCCCCTTACAACAAGTGCATGTTCCCTTCCAAGAAGCTGCAATGTTTCAGCATAAAGTCTATGTACAGGTTCGTGATAAAGTCCCACAAGCTGGTATTTCAGCTTTCTGTTTGGATGAAGAAGAGGTCCGAGCACGTTAAACACAGTTCTTATTCCAAGTCTCTGTCTCACTTCCCTCACTTCCCCTATAAGCTTATGGAAGAATGGAGCATGGAAAAATGCAAGATTGCTGTTTTCAAGTTTATTCAGCTGGGTAATAAGTGATTTTTCCATAGTTAATCCAAGTTTATCAATTACATCGCTGCTTCCACTTTTACTTGTTACAGATTTATTTCCATGTTTTGCAACTTTTACTCCCATGGCTGCAACAATAAATGCAACAGTTGTGGAAATGTTTATTGTCTTAAGGCCATCTCCTCCTGTTCCGCAGAGATCAATCATAGGAGTGTCATCTGAAAATGTAGTGCTGTACTCTAGAATATTTTTTACAAAAGCTGTAAGGGATTCAGGATATAGACTTTTTTCAGAAATAAGTACAAGGAGTGCTCCAAGCTGTACAATATCATAATTTTTAGAATTTATGACTTCACATATTTCCTTAAAATCATTATCTCCTAAAGGAATGTTATCCTGCAACTTTTTCAGGGATTTCTTGAAAACTTCATCTGCTTTCTTTCTTTCAAGTTCTTCTATTTTTTCATTATAGTCCTGTGAAGAAATCTTTTTTGTATTTACGATAAAGTTTCTTATAATATTTTTACCATATTCGGTAAAAAATGATTCGGGATGGAACTGTACCCCGTAAATGCTTTTTGTTCTGTGTTCCAGAGCCATTATAATACCGTCATTGGATTTTGCTGTTACTGCAAGGTCTTCAGGAAGGTTTTCTTCGCTTACATACAGTGAATGATAACGCATTACATTAAATTTTTCAGGCATGTCCTTAAATAAAATTGAATTTTTATCAGTTACCGTAATTTCTGAAGTTTTTCCATGTAAAGGTGTTTCAAGCTTTTCAATTTTCCCTCCAAAAACAAGGCCGAAAGCCTGATGGCCAAGACATATACCAAGTATGGGGATATTATCAATGTTTTTAAGAATTTCAAGACATATACCGCTATCTTTAGGATGTTTAGGTCCGGGAGAAAGTACAATCCTGTCAGGGTTCAGCTCTCTTATTCCTTCAAGTGTAATTTCATCATTTCTCACAGTTTTTACTTCTTCATTTGTAAGTTCCTTTAAATATTGCTCCACATTAAATACAAAAGAATCATAGTTATCAATAAGTAGTATCATTTTTATTACCCTCTTTCCTTACAGTTGTTTTTAAATATGTTCAGGACAGATGCCCTTTTATGAGTTATTTCCTCATATTCCTTTTCTTTTACGGAATCATAGACAATTCCTGCTCCTGCCTGAATAAATACTTTGGAAACGTTGTTTCCTTCAGAAGTATCTTTTCCGGAAATGTTGTCTGCAGCATTGTTTCTATTTGCAAAAAATGCACTTCTTATAACGATTGCAAGCTGCATATTTCCATTGAAATGAAGGAATCCAATTCCACCTCCGTAAATATTTCTTTTATATTCTTCAAGTTCACCTATTATTTCCATTGCCCTTATTTTAGGTGCACCGCTTAATGTCCCTGCTGGGAATACGGAAGAAACAATATCAAAAAGCGAAACATCATTCCTTTTCTGACCAAATACTTCTGAAACAATGTGCATAACGTGCTGGTAATGTTTTACATGCATCATGTTCTTAACTATGACGGAGCCCTGTCTGGCAAATTTTCCTATGTCATTTCTGGCCAGGTCTACTAACATTCTGTGTTCTGCACATTCCTTAGGGTCATTTAGCAGATCCTGTGCAAGGAAAGCATCTTCATTTGCATCTTTTCCACGAGGACGGGTACCTGCAATGGGAGCGATATAAATATTATTGAAAAGAATTTCAGCAAGTATTTCAGGGCTTGATCCTACTACATCTCCATATTTTGTCGGAAAGTGGAACATATATGGGGAAGGATTAGCTTTAGCCAGCTTTTTGTAGAATTCAAGGGAATCAATATTTGATTCAAGGCAGAGCTGCTCACTCAGGACAACTTGGAAAATATCCCCCATTTTTATATATTCCTTAGCTTTTTCCACAATATCGTAAAAATGTTCCTTTTCCTTATCTAAATCAGTTTCTATTTTATAAAAAATTTCATTTTCTGCAGGCTTTTCAGTAAAGGATTCATTTTCAAGAAAATTGTAATATTTTTCTTCATCCCCGTAGAAAGTATACATTTTACTGATTTTTGAGTAGTGCAGGTATGCCTTTGCATTGGCAAAAACAAATTGCGGAAATTCAAACTGGCTTTTTTCCTTCTTTTCAATTTTTTCGAAAAAGTGTATAGTTTCGTAGGAAAAGATTCCAAAAAGCCCTGCAAATGGAGCTATTGCCTTCTGATTGCTGTAAAAAAGCTCCAGCGTTTTGTAGCTGTATTCATAAGAATCTATATAATCACAGTCAATTCCAATTATAATCTGGTTTGCATCTTCAGCCAGATAAGAATTTTTAAATTTATCCCTTATTATTGAGTAGTAGTGTACTGCTTCCTTTGTTAACATAATATCCTCCTAATATTTTATTTGGTAAAAAAGAAAGTCCTCCGTAAATAGAGGACTTATAAATAAAGAAAAAGCATCACATTTATACACCGATGCCTTTGCTTACATTTATTATAACAGATAGACTATATAAAATCCTAAATTGCCGGTGAAATATTATTAAACTGTATTTAATATGCTCCACCATAGCCAATTTAGTCTTTTCATTTTAATCTCTCCAATCTTTTTTAATTTATTTTATGAAGTAAGTATACAATGAAACTATATATTTGTAAAATATTATTTTTCAATAGTAGATATATATATTGTGAATGATTACGAATTATCGATTGTTTTTAAAATTGACTTCTTTCAAGGCATATGATATAAAAAGGTAAGAGAAAAATTAAAAAAATCAGGAGGAAATAACATGGAAGAAAAATTAGACTTGGAAATGATTGCAATGACGCTTATAGGGCGTGCAGGAGAAAGTAAAAGTCTGGCATATCAGGCACTTACTGCGGCAAAGGAAGGTAAATTTGAAGAAGCGGAAGAATTCATGAAAAAAGCAAGTGAGGAAATGATAAAGGCACATGAAATACAGACTGATTTAATAGTAAAGGAAGCAGGTGGAGAAAAACTGGATGTAGGTCTTATAATGGTTCATTCCCAGGATCACTTAATGGGAGCAATTTTATTTAAGGATCTTGTAAAGGAATTTATAGACCTTTATAAAAAACTGTATGATAAAAAATAAGGGAGGATTTCTTGATTATGCTTCTACATAAAAAAAAGATTGTTGAATATATTGTAGTAGCTGGATTTATTGGGTTGCAGGTATCGTGTGGAGGAAATGTTAAAGATGGGAATATTTCTGCAAATTCTAACTCAGGTGATACAAAAAGTGTAAACAGTACGACAGGAAAAACTGGAAATAATTCTAAAATGGTAAATTCGACAAAGGCTGTAAATCCCGATGGAATGACAATAGAAACAAGATACAATGCTCCTGCAGGCTATAAAAGGGTTGCCGTTGAAAAGGGAAGCTTTGGAGATTTCCTGAGAAATCAGAAACTTAAGCCCTACGGAGAAAAGGCACTGTACTATAACGGACAGGCAAAAAGAAGTGAAGGAATATATGACAGTGTAATTGATGTGGAAATAGGCGACAGGGATTTGCATCAGTGTGCAGATGCCATAATGCTCATAAGGGCAGAATATTTTTATCAGAAGAAGGAGTATGATAAAATTAATTTTAACTTTGTTTCAGGATTTAATGCCCAGTACAGTAAATGGATGCAGGGATACAGAATAAATCCAAATGGGAAAGGCTCCTACTATAAGAAGGCTTCCCCGTCAAATACTTATAAGGATTTCAGAAGTTTCATGAATATTGTATTTGGATACGCGGGAACATTATCCATGGAAAAGGAAATGAAACCCCAGTCTTTGGAAAATATGAAAATAGGGGATGTATTCATTATGGGAGGAAGTCCAGGACATGCTGTAATTATTGTGGATATGGCTGAAAACGACAAAGGGGAAAAGATATTCATGCTTGCCCAGTCATATATGCCAGCACAGCAGACACAGATTCTGATTAATCCTGCAGACAGAAATATGGGAGTATGGTATTCCCTGAAGGGGAAAACTGTACTTGAAACTCCTGAATGGAGATTTCCGTTAGAAAAATTGAGAAAATTTTGAGGTGAAACTTTGAAAATAGCAGTAATGGCAGGCACTCCCATAGATACAAATATGGGAGCTGTTCTTCTTGAAAAAAATGGATTTTCTGAAGGTGAAATAATAAGAATTCCAATATCTGAAAATCCTGTAAAACAGACAATATTTCAGACTTCAGAAACAGAGTATAAGGAAAAGGTAATAAACGGACATGTAGACAACATAAAAAAGGCTGACTGCAATGTACTTTTTGTATATTGTAATTCATTAAGCGGAGCAGTTGATTTTGAAAAACTGGAAAAGAAAAATAATATAAAAATAGTGACTCCTATGCAGATTTATAAAGAAATAGCCGGTAAATATAAAAAAATAGCTGTATTTGCAGCAAATGCACAGGGCCTTGCAGGAATAGAAAATGCCATGTTTAAAGGCAATAGTGAAATTAACATTACAGGAATGACGTTTCTTGAAATAGTGAAGGAAATAGAAAAGGGCACTTTACCTGAGGTAATTGCAGAAAAATTTCATTTTGGCAAGCTTACAGAATACCTTAAGAATATGGAAAATGAGGCAATTCTTCTTGGATGCACGCATTTTCCCTATATTGAAAGTGAAATCAGGAAAAAATCTGATATGGAAATAATAAATCCTTCACAGGAAATGCTGGAAAAAATAAAGCAGAAGTCATAAAAATAAAGGACTTATCAGACAGCAGTCAGAATATCAGATGTTACAAACTTCTGATATATAATTAATATGAGGAGGAAACGGTATGGGATTCAGAAAAGACTTTCTGTGGGGTGGAGCTACAGCCGCCAATCAGCTTGAAGGGGCATACAACGAAGATGGAAGAGGACTTGCAAATGTTGACTTATCTCCAGTTGGGGAAGCAAGAGCTTCAGTAATTACAGGTGAAAGAAAAATGCTTGATTTTGAAGAAGGTTATTTTTATCCTGCAAAAGGGGCGATAGATTTTTATCACAGATATAAGGAAGATATTGCACTGTTTGCAGAAATGGGCTTTAAAACGTATAGAATGTCCATCGCATGGACAAGGATATTTCCAAATGGAGATGAAGAAACACCAAATGAAAAAGGACTTCAGTTTTATGAAAATGTCTTTAAGGAATGCCGTAAATACGGAATAGAGCCTCTAGTAACAATAACTCATTTTGATTTTCCGATACATCTCATAAAGGAATATGGTGGCTGGAGAAACCGTAAAATAATTGATTTTTATAAAAAATTATGTGAAGTGATATTCAGAAGATATAAAGGGCTTGTAAAATACTGGCTCACATTTAATGAAATAAACATTCTTCTGCATGCTCCGTTTATGGGTGCAGGAATTGTCTTTGAAGAAGGGGAAAACAGAAAGCAGGTTCTATATACTGCGGCACACAATGAACTGGTGGCAAGTGCATGGGCTACAAAAATTGCTCATGAAATTGATCCTGAAAATAAAATAGGGTGTATGCTTGCTGCAGGGAAGTTCTATCCTCTCGCTGCAAAGCCTGAAGATGTATGGACTGCGTTAGAAAAGGACAGGGAAAACTACTTTTTCATTGATGTGCAGGTAAGAGGTTATTATCCTTCCTATGCCCTTAAATTCCTTGAAAGAAATAACCTTAAAATAGACATTACAGAAGAAGATAAAAAAATATTAAAGGAAAATACAGTAGATTTTGTAAGCTTTTCATATTATACAACACGTTGTATTTCTGCCGAAGCTGATAAACTTGGAGAAGGAAATCTTCTGGAATCAATGAGAAATCCATACATTGAAGTGACTGACTGGGGCTGGGGACTGGATCCGCTAGGCTTCAGAACTACAATAAATGAAATTTATGACAGATATCAGAAACCTCTGTTTGTTGTGGAAAATGGGCTTGGAGCAGTTGACATACCTGATGAAAATGGATATGTTGAAGATGACTACAGGATAGATTACCTGAGGGCACATATAAAGGCAATGAGGGATGCAGTTGTCCTTGATGGAGTAGATTTACTCGGATATACAACATGGGGACCTATCGACCTTGTAAGTGCAGGAACAGGAGAAATGAAAAAGCGTTATGGATTTATCTATGTGGACAGGGATAATGACGGAAATGGGACTTTAAAAAGAAGCAAAAAGAAAAGCTTTGAATGGTATAAAAAAGTAATAGCAAGTAACGGAGAAGACCTCGAATAATCAGTATCTTTATAATCTCCTAAAATAAAGAGGCTTGTAAAAATAAACTGAAAGGATTAGCAGAAAATGGATAAACAAAATGGAAAACTGGACAAACTGCGTATATTTTCAGGTGCACAGTTAAAATACATTGCCTTTTTATCAATGCTTGTAGATCACATAAATAAAGCACTGATATACCCTTTTCTGAGTGGAGAAGGGATACTGCAGCATATAAGTGATGCATTTGATATTTTTGGAAGAATAGCATTTCCGCTTTTTGCCTTTTTCCTTGTGGAAGGTTTTTTTAAAACAGGAAATAGGAAAAAATATCTTGCTTCCCTTGTAATTTTTGGTGTTTTTTCAGAAATTCCATTTGATATGGCCTTGTCAGGTGTATTTTTTGAGCCAAATTCCAATAATATAATGTTTACTCTGGCTTTAATGCTGGTAATAATATGGATTATAGACACTTTAAAAGAAAAGATGCAGAAATTTCCAAAATATATCTGGTATCTGGTTTCATTTGTAATCGTGGGAATAATCTGTATTATTTCAATGGTTGCAGGACTGGATTATGAGTATCATGCCATTATAATTGGCTATTTCTTCTATATTTTTCATGATAAACCTGTATTTGCAATATTTTCAGGATATCTTGCAATTTTTAAGGAAGTCTGGTCATTGCTTGGTTTTGGTCTTATACTTACATATAATGGAAAACGTGGGAAACAGAATAAATTATTCAATTACTGTTTTTATCCGGTTCATCTTTTAATTCTTGGAATATTAAGAATATTTTTAAAAATATAAATAAATTTAAAATAAAAATTAAAATTAATTTTAAAAATAAATAAAAATATGATATAATATCTTATCCTCTAATGATTGGAGGTGAGAATATGATTCCAGAGGAAGAAATTCTGAAAATCTTTTTACTGCTTTTATTGGAATTAATACAAATTCTAATTGAAAAGTATATGTAAAAATGAAAAAGAGAGTGCTAACACCACTCTCTTTTTTAGTATATGACTCCATCGGAATTTACAAGATTATTATAACACATATTTAATTTTTTATCAACTTTTAATATTTAAGAAAATCAGCAAACTTAAAAAATTATGTTATAAAAAGAACAGATTATGATGGAATATTTTAATTTTTTTAGGTATAATAAGAAAAAAGATAAAGAAAGGGGAAAATATGCTTGCTGATTATCATATCCACTGCAAATATAGTGATGACTCTGAAGAAAAACCTGAAAAAATTATAAAAACTGCCATTGATAAGGGTATTAATGAAATATGCTTCACTGATCACGTAGATTATGGGATAAAACTGGATAAGGAAGTTTTTGAAAAAATGAGTGAAAATGAGAAGAGAAGTTGGAAAGAAAAAACTGGAAGAATTGATTTGAATGTAGATTATTCCAATTATTTTGAAGAAATTCAGGAATTAAAGAAAGAATATAGAGACAAAATTACAATAAAACAGGGACTGGAATTTGGAATGCAGACACACACAGTAGAAGATTTCCAGAAACTGTTTGATAGTTATAAATCCAAATTAGATTTTATCATACTTTCCTGTCATCAAATTGAAGATAAGGAATTCTGGACAAAGGAATTTCAGAAAGGAAAAATGCCTGATGAATATAATACCGAATACTATGAAGAAATCTATAAAGTAGTGAGTCAATATAGTAATTATAGTATTTTAGGACATCTCGACCATATACAGCGATACAATGAAACAATACATCCATTTGAAAAGTCCCGGGAAATTATAACAAAAATTCTTAAAAAGGTAATAGAGGATAATAAAGGTATTGAAGTAAATACATCAAGTTTTAGATATGGCTTGAAAGATCTAACTCCTGAACGGAATATATTGAAACTTTATCATAAACTGGGAGGAAAAATAATAACAATAGGTTCAGATGCTCATAAGGCAGAAGATGTGGGTACGTATATTCCTTATATTCAGGAAGAATTGAAGAAAATAGGATTTAATTATATCTGTACTTTTGAAAAGATGGAGCCTATATTTCATAAATTATAAAAAAAATAGGAGGAATAAATATGAAAATAAATCATGTGGCAATTTATGTAAACAATCTGGAAAAAACGAAGGAATTTTATGTGAAATATTTCCAGGCAAAGGCAAATGAGAAATATCATAATAAAAATACAGGATTACAAACATATTTTTTAAGTTTTCCAGACAGTGGGACAAGGCTGGAAATAATGACACGTCCTGATCTTTCAGTAAGAGAAGACAGGGCAATGAATGAAGGTTTCATTCATCTGGCTTTTAGCGTTGGAAGTAAAGAAAAAGTAGATGAACTGACAGAGGGACTTGTAAAAGATGGATTTAGATGTTTGAGCGGTCCTAGAACAACAGGTGATGGTTATTATGAAAGTGTTATAGAAGACTGTGAAGGAAATTTAATTGAAATAACAGAATAGGAAGTAATATTGATAATAAAAAACTGGAGTAGCCCATTTTTGAATACTCCAGTTTTAAATTAATTCTTTATCTACAAATTGTATTATTAAATACAAATATTATGCAAAAGAGTCTGCAATTTCCTGCAAATTATCTTTTCCAGCCAGATAGCCCTTTATAATTTCCTGGCATGCAAGGTATCTCTGTTCATAATCGGATGATTTTACAATGATATAAGGTATATTGTACTCTTTATAAAGTTCTTTAAGTAGTTTCTGGAATTTTTCCCGACGGTCTGTTTCTCCTATTGAACGAAGTCCGTCATTTACCCATTTCACATTGTTTTCAAGAAGTATTGTCAAATCAAATTTATAGTTACGGACAAATTCCCTTATGATAGGGTTATCCCTTTTTTCATAAGTAAGGCAGAATGCCAGTGTAGTTATATAATCCGTATCTATCAATGCAAATTTATTGGCATTTCTTGCGGCATACAGTACGTTTGACTGATGGCCAAATACGATTTTTTCATAGTCGGAATACTGCAGCGAATCTTCGTCGCCACCAAGTTTTTCAAAAACATATTCACGTCCATATTCCCATGCAGAAGAAGTATTGAAAACATTTGCCAGTTTATCTATCATTATACTTTTTCCACTACTTTCCCCACCACAAATGGTAATAATAGGAATTAAGTGCTCCCTAACTTCACGAGGAAGATATTCCCAGTATTTACTTGGATTTTCCCTTATTTCCCATGAATTTACAGGATATTCGTGATACTCAGGATCAATGGACTTTGTCTGGGATCCGAAGAATTTTAAATTGTATTTAGCATCATCTTTTCTGTTACTTATAAATAAAACATCATTTTCCCAATCTAAATCCGGTTCCCTTTTTTCCATTTCTTCTTTAAGAAGGGCTGACCATTTTTCCCAACCTTCAGGAAATGGTGGGCAGTTGCTTTCATCAAATAGGAAAGATGAAATATTATTCTGATTTTTAAAAGTCTGCTTTACAAACCTTAATCTGTCCTTTGCGGTAATTTCCTTTATAAAACGTGAGTTGGATATCATTTCTGTATCCCCTTCATCTGAATAGGAAACTACAACATAAACTTTATCAACTAATCCGCTTGCCCTCTGTATTAAATTAACATGGCCTATATGTAAAGGTATAAATCTCCCTACAACAATTCCAATCTTCATCTGTATTCACATCCTTTGCATTGTAAAGATTAAATTTATTTTTTATCTTAACTTCCAAGTATCTATTTTGAAGCTGCTTTTTTACACATATCAACAAAAAATTTATGAACTCGCAAATCATCATTCAGTTCAGGATGGTAGGAAGTGACAAGTATGTTGTTTTCCCTTGCCGCAACTATATTTCCATCAACTGTTGAAAGGATTTCCACATTTTCTCCGGCTCCTGTAATGTAAGGTGCACGAATAAATGTCATTGGAACTTTTCCTACATGTTTAAATTCATTTTCAGTGAAAAAACTTCCAAGCTGGCGTCCATAGGCATTTCTTTTTACCGTTATGTCCATAAGACCAAGATGTACACGATTATCATTTTCAATTTTTTTTGCCAGAAGAATAAGTCCTGCACATGTTCCAAAGGTTGGCAGACCATCTGAAATAATTTTTTTAATATCATCAAACAAGTCAAGGTCATGAAGAAGTTTCCCTATTGCTGTACTTTCCCCACCTGGAATAATAAGTCCGTTAATACTGTTATTTGAGATAGCGCTGGTCAAATCGGATTTTTTTCGGATTTCAAATGTTTCTACACCAATTTTTTCAAGTATTTTTTCATGCTCGATAAAGGCTCCCTGTAGAGCTAGAACTCCTATTCCCATTATTTACCTCTTTCAGCCATTAATAACTGAATTTCACTTTCATTAATTCCAACCATGGCTTCTCCTAAATCTTCGGAAATTTCAGCCAATATTTTTGGATCATTGTAGTTAGTAACTGCTTTTACTATTGCCTGAGCTCTTTTTACAGGATCTCCTGATTTGAAAATTCCTGATCCGACAAATACCCCTTCAGCACCAAGCTGCATCATAAGAGCCGCATCAGCCGGAGTGGCAACTCCACCTGCAGCAAAGTTTACAACTGGTAATTTTCCATTTTCATGGACAAATTTTACTAAATCGAATGGAACCTGTAATTCTTTTGCTGTAAAATAAAGTTCATCTTCCCTCATATTCTGAATTCTTCTTATTTCCTGATTCATCATTCTCATATGTCTTACAGCCTGTACAATATCTCCAGTTCCAGGTTCACCTTTTGTTCTTATCATTGAAGCTCCTTCAGCAATTCTTCTAAGAGCCTCTCCCAGATCTTTTGCTCCACATACAAAAGGTACCTTGAATTTTTTCTTGTCTACATGAAATTTGTCATCAGCAGGTGACAGAACTTCACTTTCATCTATATAATCAATTTCTATTGCTTCTAAAATCTGTGCTTCAACAAAATGTCCTATTCTGACTTTTGCCATTACAGGAATTGAAACAACTTCCTGAATACTTTTAATCATTTTAGGATCGCTCATTCTTGATACTCCTCCTACGGCTCTTATATCAGCTGGAATTCTTTCAAGAGCCATGACAGCGGCGGCACCTGCAGCCTCAGCTATTCTTGCCTGTTCAGGAGTGGAAACGTCCATTATTACCCCACCTTTAAGCATTTGTGCCAGATTTTTGTTTAATTCATATCTTTCCATAAATTACCCGTCCTTTCATTTTTGAAATTTTGTCTTTACTACAATTATAGTCCTACTTGACAGTTTTTTCAAATATAAATTTTGAATATCGAATTATATAATTTATATTATTATTTTATATATCAGTATATAGCTATATTTCAGGGGGTATTTTGATTTCATAGAGTTTTACAAATGGAAAAATCAAAGAAAATGTGCTATAATATTATAGGTAAATTATAATAGAAATCAAATACTAGGAGGAGATTTTTTTATGAAAAAGGGATTATTAGTATTATTCATGGCTTCTATGCTGGTTTTTGCTGAAAATCAGAATGTTGCTAAAAAACATGACAAAACTGCAAAATTAGAAAAGGATTCTTACTGCACTGTACCAAAAAGTCATAGCGATTTTAAAAAAATAAATACAAAGGACTACAGAGTTGACGTAGAATTTGAAAAATGTGTATTTGACTCAGAAACTTATGAAAATGTAAAAGTTGGAGTTTTAATTCAGGATGTTGAAAAAACTGAAAAATATCTGGGAAAATATAAATACATGCACTTAAAGGCAGGAAAAAATCTAGTTTACAATTCATCAGACAACAGTTATTATTACAACGGTTCATGGGCTTTCAATAATGACAAGGCATATCCTACAGTATTTGACGGAAAATAAAATTAGATATGGGAAAAAAACTGTCTCAAAATAGTAAAACATTAAATATAATACAAAACTATATTTTTAAGTTTTCTTTTTGAGACGGTTTTTTTATTGTATATTGATTTTAAGATAAGCTAATGTTAAAATTGTTCTATAAAATTAATAGAAAAATAGGTGATAATTATCATAGAGTGATAACAAGGAGGAAAATGGATGGGAATAAAGGAAAATTCTGAAAATGAAAAAATAAGAAAAAGTGTAGATGAATTTTATAGAAAAATTTCAAAGGATGAGTGCAGGACAGAGGTTTCTCCCGAAGAAGTGAGTGAGTCTCTTGGATATAGCAGGGAAATGATGGCTCAGTTGCCAAAAGGGGTGGATCTTGGACTTTCGTGTGGAAATCCTCTTGAAAACTTTGAACTGGGAAATGGGGAAACACTGATAGATTTAGGATGTGGAACAGGGAAGGATTTATTTCTTACAAGGATAAAGTACCCTGATTCAGGAACTCTTTATGGGCTGGACAGATTAGATGAAATGATATTGAAGGCTGAAAAAACAAGGGATATGAAGAAATTTAAAAACATTGAATTCAGACAGGGGACACTTACATCAATGCCATTTGAACCAGAAAGTATGGATAAGGCAATAAGCAACTGCGTAATAAACCTTGAGCCGGAAAAGCAGGATGTATATAATGAGCTTTACAGAATATTGAAAAAAGGAGGGAAGTTCTATATTTCAGATATTATGCTTAAAAAGGAACTGCCGGAAGAATGGAAAAAATCGGAGAAAATGCATAATACATGAGTTGGAGGGGCACTTCTGGAGGAAGAACTGGAAAAAATAATAGAAAAGGCAGGGTTTAAAAATATACTTATTATAAAAGATGAAGTAACGGATGCCTATGCTGAAAAATGGGGATATGGATTGAAAATAAAGGAATATATTCAAAGAGGAATGATTATGGGTGAAAAATAACCTAATGACATACAATGGGAGGAACTATAAAATATGAAAAAGAATGAAATAATGATTTGTGGGAAAAAATGTATCCTGTATTTAAACGAAGATACTGAATATATACTGATACAGCCTGTGGATGAAAATGATATAAGTGTGCTGGATAATGAAGTGAAGCACATAGAAGAAAATACAGACAGGAATTTTAGCCTTGTGGCGTTTAAAATAGAAGACTGGAATAGCGAACTTACTCCATGGGAAATGCCACTTCTTAGAGGAAAAGGAAATTTTGGAGACGGTGCAACCAGAACATTGGAATTTATAAAAAATGACCTGATACCAGCTTTGTCAGAATGTATAAATACTGGAAATAATGAGATAAAGTATATTTTAGGAGGGTATTCGCTGGCGGGACTGTTTTCCTTGTGGAGCGGATACCAGACAGATATTTTTGAAGGAATAGCTGCGGTTTCTCCATCAGTCTGGTACAAAAGATGGATAGAATACGTGGAAGCTGGAAAACCTTTATCAGAAAAAATTTATCTGAGCCTCGGAGATACAGAAGAAAAAACAAAACATCAGATTTTGTCTAAAATAGGTGATAATATAAGAAAACAGCATGAAATTCTTGAAAAATCAGAAAATGTGAAGACAGTTCTTGAATGGAATGAAGGAAATCACTTTCAAAATCCTGATATAAGAACTGCAAAAGGATTTTTATGGGTGATGAATAAGTAGGGGATTTGAGGGAATAATTTATGAAAAAAATTTTAATAATAACATTATTTTTATTACTAATTTATTATTGTTTTAATAGGGGGAGATAATTAAAGAAAACCATTATGAAATTTCAATGC
>NZ_KI272826.1:168541-169455 GCF_000469505.1 Leptotrichia sp. oral taxon 215 str. W9775
AAAATTTCTAATATTGAAGATATAAATTTTGACAGTGGTAATATAATTATTAAATTAAAAAGTTTACAGAATGATTTATATTTGAAACTGTCATAAAAGACAAGGCTGATAATAAAATATATAATTTAAAACGTGAAATAGATATATTATTTGTGGAGCAGGGAAAAATCAGAAGATGGACTTTTGACCATTAATATTATTTCTTAAAATATATTTGATAAGTCAAAAAATTAAATTATAAATAAAAATTACATTTTTTAAAATTAAAAGGAATTGTCACAGGGTATTTAAAAGACTTTATTTTAAATATCAGGTTGTGGTATACTTAATATATTGAAATTTATAAAAAAATAAAAGAGGGAGTGACTTTATGAGAAAAAAAGCTGTTCCTGTAGGAATTGAAGATTTTGAAAGAATAATAAATGAAGATTATTATTATGTAGATAAAACGATGCTAATAGAGGAATTGCTGATAAACAGGGCTCCTGTAACACTTTTTACAAGACCACGGAGATTTGGGAAAACATTGAATATGTCAATGATTAAATCTTTTTTTGATATAAAAAATAAAGAAGAAAATAAAAAGCTCTTTGAAAATTTGAAAATATCTAATAGTGAATATACGAGTGAACAGGGGAAATATCCAGTAATTTTTATTTCACTGAAGGATTTGAAAGGAAACAGTTGGGAAGAAAATTTTATATTAATAAAAAAATATATAAAAAACATATACATGGAGTTTTATAATTTAAAAGATAAATTGAATCCTATTTTTAAAAATGATTTTGAAAAGATAGTTATGGAAAAAGAAGATGCTGATTGGCTTTATGCTCTTAAAAACTTATCAAATTATCTGTATGAATATTACGGAGAAAAAGCCATAATTTTAATTGATGAATATGATGCTCCAATAA
>NZ_KI272827.1:0-8483 GCF_000469505.1 Leptotrichia sp. oral taxon 215 str. W9775
TCAAATTTTATTTCCTTTGTCAACAGGTTTTTTCCATTTTTTTGAATTTTTTTTCTTTTTATTTTTCAACACTGTTTTTTCAACATTTAAAAACTCAAAAATTTCACTGTAATTACTGATATTAAAAATATTTTTATATAATTTTCAACATTTCCACATGTAATTAATTTTTTTCAAATTAATTACAATTTCGAATAATAATTACTCTTTTTCTTTTTTTAATGCTATATTTTATAATTAAATTTTAAAAATTATAGATATTTTTTTATTATTTTTTTTATATCTGGTGGAAAATAGTTTGGCCCTTTTATTACTTTTCCATCTTCTCTATATATAGGATTACCGTTTTCATCCAGTTTACTTAAATTACTTCTATGTATTTCATCAAACACTTCCTCAATTATATGCTGCATTCCATGTTCTATTATTGTTCCGCAAAGAATATACATCATATCTCCCAGAGCATCTGCAACTTCTACTATATCACCATTTTTTGCCGCTTCAAGATATTCTTCATTTTCTTCCTTCATTAAATCAAATCTTAAATTTTCTTTTTGATTTTCAAGTTTCCCTATTGGTTTTTCTGAATTTCCTAACTTATATATTCTATGAAATTCTTCAACACATTTTATTTGCTTGTTCACTTTTCCTCCTTATTTATACTATATAAATTGTATATTATATTTTACGTAATATCTCTATAAAACTATTTATTAAGAAAGGACTGTCTCAAAAAAACTGAAAAATAATGCATAAACCATATTTTTTAATCTTTGAGATAGCCCCATTTCTAATCAATTTATTATTTTCTTCTTCCAAGTATTCTTAATATATATAAGAATAAGTTTACAAAATCCAAATACAAAGCTAATGCTCCATGTATCTCGATTTTATCAAGTATACCTGCATCTTCATGAAGTGCATATGATATTACATTATTTTTTATTCTGTTTACATCATATGCAATAAATACTATAAATACTGCAACTCCTAACATTGAAGATATCCACATTAATCCATCACTCTGAATAAAGAAGTTAATTCCTCCCATTACTATTAATGCTATTAAACCAACCATTAATATGGAACGATATTTACTCAAATCTTCTTTAGTTACATATCCATATATTGCAAGTACAGTAAACAGGACAACTGTTCCTGTAAATGCGGAAATAATTGCATATGGATCATAAATGGCTCCTATTGCTGAAAGAGTAATTCCAGTAAGCACTGAATAAACAAGGAATATCATTTTCAACACACTTGCACTTGCCTTATAAGTTAAAGCAGTAAATGTTATTACAGCTACAAATTCAAGTACAAATGCAACCGGCACTACAAGAAAAGGAACTGTTCCATTTGAAAGTCCTATTAAAGTAAAGTATCCTGTCAATCCTGATATTAAAAGTCCTAAAACCATCCACAATATACTTCCTCTTACTTTTGATGCCGCCACTTTTTCAACTTCTTCATAAGTAAGATATCTGTTTTCAGAATGTCCATAATTATTTAATTCGTCAAAATCATTATAATCATCGTAATTCATGAAATATCACCTCGTTTTTATAATTATATTTTTTACATTTAGAAATACTATGACTAATTTTTACTGAAACATTGATTATACTATTTTTTAAAAGGGACTTTTGACTCTTCAAGTAAAGTTTTTACTATTTCATCAACAGTCATATTTAAACTTTCCTGGGAACCAAATCTTCTTACATTTACTTCATTGTTTTCAACTTCATTTTTTCCTATGATAAGCTGTACAGGAATCTTCTGATCTCCGTTTGCTTCTCTTATTTTATATCCTATTTTTTCATCTCTTGTATCTATTTCTGCTCTTATTCCTTCATTTTGAAGTCTTTCATAAAGTTTTTCCGCAAAAGGAACCTGTTCTTTAGAAATTGTAAGAATTCTCACTTGTACAGGTGCAAGCCATGTTGGGAAAGCTCCTGCGTAGTGTTCTATCAATATTCCTATAAATCTTTCCAAACTTCCATACATTGCCCTGTGAATCATAACAGGCTCATGTTTTTCTCCGTCTGCACCAATATAACTCATTTCAAATCTTGTAGGAAGATTGAAATCCAGCTGAATTGTTCCGCATTGCCATATTCTTCCGATTGAATCCTTCATTTTGAAATCAATTTTAGGTCCATAGAATGCTCCGTCACCAGGATTCAGTTTATATTCAATTCCTTTGTGTTCCAAAGCTGACTTAAGATTAGATTCCGCCATTTCCCATATTTCATCTGAACCTATTGCCTTATCAGGTTTTGTAGATAATTCAATATGATATTCAAATCCAAATAAAGTATAGAATTTATCGTATAAATCAATAATTTCAATAATCTGTTCTTCAATCTGTTCCTTTGTACAGAAAACGTGGGCATCATCCTGAGTAAATGCTCTAACTCTCATAAGTCCATGTAAGGCTCCACTGAATTCATGTCTATGTACAAGTCCCATTTCTCCATATTTCAATGGTAAATCTTTATATGAATGTAAGTTATTCTTATAAGCGATTATTGAACCAGGACAGTTCATTGGTTTTATTGCATATTCCTTTTCATCAATAGTTGATGTATACATATTTTCACGGTAGTTAAACCAGTGTCCTGAAATTTCCCATAATTCCTTATCTAACATTATTGGAGTTTTTATTTCCTGATATCCTCTTTTTTTATGCTCAACTCTCCAAATTTCCTGAAGTTTATTAAATAATTCCACACCTTTTGGCATGAAGAAAGGGAATCCGGGACCATGTTCATCAACAAAGAATAAATCAAGCTGTTTTCCTAACTTTCTATGATTTCTTTTTTCAGCTTCTTCCATCATTTTCAGATATTCATCAAGTTCTTTTTTAGTTGTAAAAGCCACTCCGTAAATTCTTTGAAGCATTTTTTTATTTGAATCACCACGCCAGTAAGCCCCTGCAGTAGACATAAGCTTAAAAGCCTTAAGATATCCTGTAGACGGTATATGAGTTCCTCTACATAAATCTACAAATTCTCCCTGCTGATAAATACTTACTTTATCTACTCCTAAATCATCGATTATTTCAATTTTATAGTCTTCTCCCATTTCAGCAAACATTTTCTTTGCATCTTCTGCACTCATTTCACTTCTTTTAAATTCATAGTTTTCCTTTACAATTTTTTCCATTTCCTTTTCAATTTTATCTAAATCTTCTTCAGTAAAAGGTTTTTCAGGATCAAAATCGTAGAAAAATCCATTTTCAATTACAGGTCCTATTGTAACTTTTGTTCCTGGAAAAAGTCTCTGCACTGCCTGTGCCATAATATGAGCGGCACTGTGTCTTGTAATCTCCAGACCTTTTTCACTTGTTGCTGTTATTATTTCAATTGTTCCAGGCTTCTCAATCAAATATGACGGATCAACCTGTACTCCATCTATCACTGCACCGACAGTAGCTTTTCCCAGACTTGAGCCTATTGTTTTTGCAAATTCCACAACTGTCATTGGTTTTTCAAGTTTTCTGACACTTCCGTCAGGTAATATCATTTCTATCATCTTTCTAACTCCTTAATTTAATTTATTATTTTATTATAATCCTGCTCCAAACGATGGACTTCCTCCACTGTAATTAAACTGGATATTCTTTTCAGGGAAAGGTGTTATTCCAAATTTCAACGTAATAACAGGATAGTATCCCAATTTTTTATTATCAGGCTTGTCCCATTTTACTCCTGCTCCTATTTCCCATTCAACATTTTCAAATCTATGACTTAACGTGGCAAGTCCCAGAGTCAGTTTATTTACTCTTGTTGCGGCAGAAGAACTTTCGAATATTTCAGGGTCAGAAGAGCTTGGTGCACCATCTTTTACATACTGCACTTTTCCTCCAATCCACCATGGTTTGTCGGGATCTTCTCCAAACATGTACTTTGTTTCAAATTCGTGTTTTCTAAAATTATACTCACTTTTACGTCCTGGCAGATTTCTATAAATTCTGTCAGGTCTTTCCATCACATATCTATAAGCTACAAAGAATTTCTCCAGATATCCTGCTTCCATTTTAAAAGTAAGATCATTTAATCTGTTCATTCCTTTTAAGCTTGTTGAATACAGTGAATTTGAACCATCAATTTCTAAATCCAGACCAACTTGGAAATATTTCTTTCCTTTTCTTAATTCCTGAAGTTTTGAATTAAAATCATTCAGAGTAAATTTATTCTGTCTGTAGTTTTCCTCTTCAACGTAGCTTTTATAAGCCTGTTCCTCTTCATTGCTCAGGAATAATCTGTCATCGCTGTTTATTTCTATATTATCCAGTACATTTTTACTTGAATCAGCAATAGAAAAACTTTGGGTATTTGAATCCTTCACAATATTCTTCTCTCTTGAAACAGAAACACTTCCAGAACTTTCATTTTCTCTTTTCAAATCCTTTTCATATTTAGGTTTAGCATTATTCTCGTATCTATACAGAAGACTTATTGTTGTGTAGTCACTTCCATGAGAATATCTGTCATCAGAGTCCACCAAAGGTGTATTATTTAAATCCCTGTATGTTTTTTTACCAAATCCATAGTTTACTCTGAAATAATGGTCTGATTCAAATTTCTTGTTTTTCATTTTTTTAGTATCATAAACAAAACCTATTTTATGTGTTTCTGTTTTTAATTTTAAATTAGGTGTTCCAAATGAAGCGCTTGTTCCAAAAATATCATTTCTTTTGGTTCTTAAGTTTGTATACTCTATTCCCCATTCATTGAAATTCATGGAAAAAGTTCTTTCCCTTTCTAATTCCTTGTATGTTTTCTGATCCCATCCCATTGTTGTGTCAAAAGGATATATCTCTTTGTTTCTGTCGCTGTATCTATACAGGAAGTTATCTTCATTGTTTGATGTAAACCCATATTGCGCTTCCCTGTTAAGATTTCTTGAAGATTTAAAATCCTTAAATTCGTATTCTTCATTACTTTCAAAATCAAAGCTTACAAATCTTCTATTAGCAATATCTGCTTTAAAGTAATTTCTGACATATCTGTTTTTCAGCCAGTTATCACTGAAATGTCTGTCATCCCTTCCTGTAAAAATATAATTAAAGGTTACGTTTCCTACATGAACATTAAAATTATTCTTTAATCCTAGTGCATTGGAAGGTATCTCAATAATATCAAAGCCATTATACATTGCTCCATTTGCATCGGTTTTCTGGAATGAAACATCTGCTTCATTTGTAATCCTTACATCATATTTATTATCCGTCCGTGCCGTATTATCAAACATTGTAGTAAACAGTTTTGCATCCAATGTTGCTATATTCATAGAAGGTTTCTGCTTAATTTCTTCACCTGAGGTATTTTTTGCTATTTTATAACCTGTTCTCGAAGATATATCCTCAATTTTTCTTCCCCGATAAAATTCAGGTACATAAACATCTGAATAATCCCTGTTTTCAAATCCAAAATTAAAGGCAACATAAGAATTTCTAAGAGGTAAATCAATCTTATCATTTCCTACGTTTATCTTTTGTGATCTGTATTTTTCGTAAACTATTTTCTTTGCCCTTTTTATAATATCCGCATCTTCATACACTTTATAAATTCTGCTGTTATCATCGGTAACAGAATTTAGGAACATACTGTTAAAGTTAGGATTATCTCTTGTAAAATCATACTCATATTCCTTTTTTCTAATATCAACCTGCTTTGTCTCAGCACCAAAATAGAAATTATTTGTCAGATATTGTGGCAAAGTCTTAGGCTCATATCCAAAAAATTCACTTTGTCTGAAAGGATAGTAATTACCAAAAGTTAATCCCCATTCCTTTCTCTTGTCATAAGCTACTGTCTGTACCCATCTGTTTGAGCTTTCCAGCGAATGGAAATCCGCATCATCTCTTTCACGGAGATTTAGTATTTCTCCATATTCATCCTTATCTGAATCAACATAATCAAACTTAATTTTAGGTCCTCTAAGATCTATTGAATAACTTTCCTTTTTTCTGTAAGAATTTAAATCTCCAATATATCCAGGATTGATATCAATAAATTCTTCATTATCGACTTTTATTGCAACATCGCTGTTTCCATTTGTGTATTTCAAACTTTTATACAAATCAACGTCAGTTTTTCTAGGATCTATTTCATCCCTGTCAACAATATAATCATTTATTTTTGTAAGTTCCCTTAAAGCTTCCCTGTCATGTGTCCAGTAATAATCCAGATTAAATTCACCGTTTTTACCAAGCTCCTGATTAATAGTAAAATCATAGAAACCTATCTTTTTATACGAATTTACATAAGCACTGTAATCATCTTTAAGAAGAACGCCATCTGTAGCCCTCATTAAATTTGTAGTCATATTTTTATAAGTAAGATTCCATATACCGTATCCTAAATTATAGAAACTTCTTTCACTTTTTTCTACCTTAGGGGTATTTACAACATTATGAGTCCATCTGAAATCCCATTCCCTCTGTTTATTTCCAAGTGGAACAACTACCCTGTTAACAAATATATTACCGCTGTTATTTGCTCCAAATCTGTAGTCATTTGAAAATTTCAATGCAAGTTTTTTCTTGGCACTTATTTCAAAATCAACAAATCCTTGTGCTAAAGGTCCTCTGTCATAGTCAAATCCCCATATACCAAAAAGTCCTCTGTCACTGTCTGAACCAATATAAGGAAACAAAGTGGCCCTCTGGCTTTCAGGCTTTAAAGATACCACATAATATGGAAATTTAAACCATGTTTTTCCTCCGGCAACTACACTTATATCTTTAGCAACAACTTTTCTGTTTGGATAAATTTTCAGTTCCCTTGTATTTACTTTATAGTTTGGATTCTCATACGGGCTCGTTGTGAACCATCCATTTTTTATCGTTATTTTACTAGGATACTCACTGAGGGTTTCTTCTCCTCCGTAACGTAGCTTCAAATCATTGTCATAGCTTTCTGAACCTAATATCTTAGCTTTTTTTGTATCCATGTCAAAAATAACTTCATTTGCTTTTATAGTCTGTGTACCTTGATTGAAAAGAACATTTCCGTATGCAAAAAGGACATTTCTTTTTGCAAGCTTTTTCAGATTATCTGATTTTATTGAAATGTCTCCATATTTCAGAAGTACTCCATCAGCTGCAGAAATAGATTCATTTTCTATGTCTATTACTGATTTTTCTGTTTCAAGATTTATAACCTCTTCCGTTCTGCTTTCCTTTACATTTGCAAAAAAAAGTACACAGAATAAAAAAGTGAATAATATTTTATATTTTATTTTCATATTTTCAACCCTTATTTAAAGTTTTATACGTAAAATTATAGCATAATTTTGCTACTATGACAATGTGAAAAGACTTTTTTATTTATTAATGCCTTTATTGTATCTTTACTAAAATTAAAAAACCAAAATTAAATAATGTATTAGATTAATTTTGTTATGTTTCTGTTATATATATTATAAATAAACTGAGAATTTTGTTGCCTAGAATAATGGTTTTTAGTATAATTTAATTAAATACTGGAAATTTTAAATCAAAAACGAAAGGAGATATAGTTACTATATTTTAGTAAACTATAAAAAAGAATTATGAAAAATTCATTTTTTAAAAGAGCAGTAATAATTGCCCTTTCAGTAATTGTGTTAAATGTACCTTCAAAACTTAATGCCGAAACTGTAGGTTCCGGAAACAGAAAAGTGTGTATCGATCCGGGACATCAACTTAAGGGAAATAGAGGTCTCGAAGAAGTTGCTCCAGGTTCTTCAACAAAAAAAATAAAGGTTGCAGATGGAACAGCGGGAGTAGCTACAAAAAAACCTGAATATCAGCTTACACTTGAAGTTGGCCTTAAATTAAGAGATAGATTAAAAAGTAAGGGATACCCTGTATTTATGATAAGGGAAACAAATAATGTCAATATTAGTAACAAGGAAAGAGCCCTTATGACAAACAAGGCAGGATGTGCCGTATACATAAGACTCCATGCAGACGGTTCTACAAATAGAAGTCTTACCGGAGTATCTGTCCTGACTTCTTCTTCTAAAAATCCTTATACTAAAAGCGTTCAGAAATCAAGTGATAAATTTTCTAGAGATGTGCTGTCTGAATTTGTAAAGGCAACAGGAGCAAAAAACAGAGGAGTTTCGTATCGTGATGACCTGACTGGTACAAACTGGTCTACAGTTACAAATACTCTTATTGAAATGGGATTCATGTCAAATCCTGAAGAAGATAGAAAAATGTCTACAAATGATTATCAGAATAAAATGGTTACGGGAATTGTAAACGGAATTGAAAAATATTTTAGGGAAAGATAGGAAAATCAAGGAGCTGTCTTAAGAAGAAAATAAAAAAAAGCAATGTGAAAAACTATATTTTTGGATTATCTAAAATTTTACAATGTAAAACAGGAAATGAATTTAGGAAAAGTCCTCTGCTCGAGCCTTCAGGCAAGTTTTTGACTTTTCCTTGATGAATGACTGTTTTGTATAAGTAAAATTTTAGTAAA
>NZ_KI272827.1:8583-89927 GCF_000469505.1 Leptotrichia sp. oral taxon 215 str. W9775
AAAATTTTAGTAAATGAAAAAAATATAGTTTTTTATATATCCTACTTAATTTTTGCTATTTTGAGACATCCCTTTTTTTATCTTTTCATATTTTATAAATATTGTTTTTCAGTCATTATGAGGTATAATGTTAATGACAAAAATTTTAGGAGGTTTAACAATGAAATTAAAAAAAATCTTTTTCTCAGTTTTTTTAATATTCTGTTTTAACATTTTTTCCAATGTAAACTACAATGTATTTGTAATTATGGATAACAGTGCAAAACAAAATGTTGAAAGCATTTCAAAGGGACTTAAGGAAGTTGGCATCGACAGCCTTTATTCAAAAGGGTATGCAATACACATGACTCTTTATCTTACAGAATACAAGCCTGAAGCATTGAAAACAATAAAGGAAACTGTCAATAAAATTGCAAAAAATACTAAGCCTTTCGAGGTAAATTTCTACAGATTAAGAAAAACTGGTGGAAACTGGTTTATGCTTGATGCTGAAAACAATGCAATAATACAGGGACTGGCAGATGAAATGACTGTAAGCCTTAACAAATATCGTGCAACTGATGCTAAAGTTCCTGACTGGGCAAAATCTATTCCTGAAAAGGTAAAATCATTTAATTTGTATGGTTCTCCAAATGTGTTTATGAACTTTGATCCGCATATAACATTACTTACTCCAGAAGATCCGGCTAAAATAGATGAATTTACTGGAAAATATGATTTTAAACCTTTCAAGTCAAAAGTTATTGGAATCGGAATTGCACAAGTTGATGATTTAGGTCAGGCAAAAGATATAATTTATACTGTTAAATTTAAAAACTAATATTTTCAAAATAAAAAACTGTCTCAAAATAGAAAAATACAAATGCAATATATGAAAACTATATTTATTCATTTGCTAGAATTTCACTTATATAAAACAGTCATTCATAAAGAAAAAGTCAAAATTCACCTGAAAAATCAGGTTGTTGACTTTTTCTAAATTCATTCCTGTTTTGCATTGTGAAATTCTAAATAATTCATAATGTACTGACCCCAAAATCTTGGACACAAGATTGGAGGTGCAGTACATAGCAGTTAATTTTTTCAAATTGTACTTTTTTATCAAAATATTTTATAAAATGCTCCGTATAAGAATTAAAATAACCTTCTTTTTCATTTGCTTTTTTATAAACCTTAAATTGCAATATTAATTGCGACATTTTATCAAATTTTTTATAGCAATTATAGTTTAAATTTAGTCTTTGTATCTATTTCTTTTTTCAAAAAATTCTTCAGGTATTTCGTCCTTAAACAGTTCCAAAAAATTTTCATACATCTCTTTTTCTGCACCTAGTAAAAATAATGTCCTTTTATAAATAATTTTATCTTTTGTTATTATTGTTACTTTTTCTCCATACGGAGGTATGCCATAATATCCTTCTGTAGTATCACTATTTATTTTATCTAAAAGATTAAAGATATTAAAATTTCTTTCTTTTATAAAAACTTTTTTCTTTGATTCATTGTTACTGTCTATGTAATATAATTCTAATTTTACATCTAGATCATTAAAATCAAGAATAATTCTACCATACAAAAACTTCTCCCCATTCTTTAATTCAATGAAGTCTGAAGAATAATGAATATCTAGGCTATCAATATTAAAAAACTTCAGTACATCATTCCTGTCATCAGAATTTTGAAGAGATTGATTCAAATATTGATTCCCACCTCCATACACTTTGAAATACATAAGCAACTTATAAGGATTCTTATTGTTTATGATATAGTCCTTCCCTCCATAACCATCCATATGGTCTCTTTCATAGTTTTTTGGATATCCTTCTAAAACTTTAAAACCATTATCCGTCATTTGATTTGTAAATGAGATGACTGATAATAATAAAAATAAAATAATCTTTTTTGTATTCACACTTATCCTCCTATTTATTTTTTTGAACTCTTCCATTTTCCCCTTCCTGTCGTATATTATTTAGTGTATTATAAATTAAAATAATTTATAAAATCCTTTTCCAATCTTTTTTAAGCTCCAGATAAAGCCTGCAGTATGCAAAATAAACATTATTATAAAGACTATTGTCATAAATAATAAACTATTTTCCATATTTAACATTTTAATAATACTATCTATAAATCCAAGATAAAAATCTTTTAAATAAATTCCTGTTATATTGAACAGCATATGTAAATATATGCATAACCATATATTCCCCTTCTTATCCTTTACATTTCCAAGAAATACTCCTAATATAAAAGTATAAATTTTTTGCATAAAATATCTATGCCACAAAGCAAAAATTAAAGCCTGTATTACATTATAATATTTAGTTTTCTTTTTCAAAAAATCAAATGTCCATTTTCTAAATATTACTTCCTCTGCTATTGGAGCTTTTATTATTAAAAAAATAAAATTCCCAAAATTCATAACAAAAGGGGGATAAGGTTCTAATGGATAAAATTTATTAATTATTTCAGATAAAAATCCAAAAATAATCATTCCTGCCAAAATAAAAAATATTATATGAATACTAAAATATACCATTTCTTTATTATTTTTATACACTTTTCCCTCCATTAGTTAATAAAATTATAGATATTTCTATCTATTTTTCTCAATGTAAATATATAAATACAGAAAAATACACCAAAAATAATTATTAATTCATTATTTCTTATGAAAAAAATCCTTCTAATTTCTACTAAAAATTTCAAGAAAATTATTTTTGACAGAAATGAAGCTATTCTTAACATAATACAAACTTCTACATTTTTAGAATTTTTCCTGATATTTCCATATATCATTCCTGTAATAAAACTGTATAGAATACTCAGGAAAATATTTTTTATTGCATAGAAATAAATAAAATTCAAGTGAAAAATCGAAAACAGTATTGCCTGCACTACATTATAATATTTCATTTTATTTTTTAAAATAATAAAAAATCCTTCCCTAAAAATCATTTCCTCCGTAATAAATATAGTTAGAGATAAATACATTTCCTCAAACAGATAAGAAACAAATTCATTATTTACATATATCATATCTATTTTTCTATTATAAAAGAAGATAATGAACATCAATACTTCTATACTAAATAAATTAAAAAATAAATATATATTTCCTTTATATCTTCTCATAATTTTAAATTTTACCTTTCAATCTTTTCATTTATTTTAATTTAATTATACCTTATATTTTTAATATTTTCCATTTGTTTTATTTTCATAAGCACTATAAATTTTTTCCTTTAAGTATATTCTTTCGTTTTCTCTACATTTAAAATTTATTATGCAATAAAAAAAGAAGCTATCTCAAAAAACTTAAAAAACAATGTGGAAAACTATATTTTTTCCATATGTCATATTTTATTTTTACTATTTTGAGATAACCTCTTTTGCATATTGAATTCTTATTCCAAAACTGTTGATAAAATATTCCTGATTGATTATACTACCCCGCTGCTCCTCTTTGTAAAACTTCCACAATATTCATATTTTTATCAAGTATAACTATTGTATTATGTTTCTTATCAAATCCGAAATACAATTTTGCATGTTTTTTCCCTTGTAAATCAACATAGTTATTTACATAATATATTCCTTTTTTATTGTCACGATGTACTTTATATGTTCCAAAAACAGTAGGAACCGTTCCTGTAGCAGGGTCATCAAGATAAGTTTCTGATATTTTCCCTCCTGCTTTTTCCTTACTTTCATAGCTTTGAACAAGCGAAATTTCCTTTGCATTGTCAGTAACTATGAAAAATGAATATCTGTCAGCCTCGCCTTCTTCATTATACCAGAAATATCCTGCCGGCGACTGTCCTTCCGCATTCTCTTTTAAAGATATTTCCAATCTTTTATTTGGACTTGTAAATCTTTCTGCAAATGTAAGCATTCCCAGTAACAGCATTGACACTAAAATTAATTTTTTCATAATTCGTTTCCTCCCTGTGTAATTAAACTCTATTTCTATATATTTCTTTTAACTTATAATTTATTCTAGCATCTTAAACTGAAAATAAACTGAAAAAAATAATTTTATACTACATAAAAAACATGTGCCTTCAACCCTTCAGTTTTACCTCCAAGTTTTCTGGCACACGTCCCTTTTCAATATTCTATTCTATTTCTGACTACAGTTCTATATCTTCTTTTCTAAGTGTAGGGAATAATATTACATCTCTTATAGATGCTGAATTAGTCTGCAACATTACTAATCTGTCTATTCCTATTCCCAGCCCTCCTGCAGGCGGCATTCCATATTCCAGAGCTCTTATGTAGTCTAAGTCCATATTCTGAGCTTCATCGTCTCCAGCTTCCTTCATTTTTACCTGCTCTTCAAATCTTTCCTGCTGATCTCTAGGATCATTTAATTCAGAATAAGCATTTGCAAATTCTCTTCCTGAAATAAATAGTTCAAATCTGTCTACCCAGTCAGTTTCTCCCTTTTTATTTTTTGAAAGAGGAGAAATTTCCTTCGGATATTCTATAATAAAAGTAGGATTTATAAGTGTTTCTTCTACTTTTTCTTCAAAAACAAGGTTCAATATTCCATATTTTGTGTAAGTTTTGTCTTTTTCCAAAGGTATTCCAAGCTCTTTTGCTTTATTAACAGCATCTTCATCGCTTGTAACAGCATCAAAATCAAATCCGGCAACTTCCTTTACTATATCCTTCATTTTTACCCTTCTCCAAGGACTTGCCATATTTATTTTCTTACCTTCATATTCTATTTCATAAGTTCCGTGTAATTCGTATGTCAGCTTTGAAATAAGATCTTCTGTAATATTCATCATATCCACATAATCAGCATAAGCCTGATACAGTTCCATCATTGTAAATTCAGGGTTATGTTTTACTGAAATTCCTTCATTTCTGAAACTTCTGTTAATTTCAAATACTTTATCAAATCCTCCAACAAGAAGTCTTTTCAAATAAAGCTCAGGAGCAACCCTTAAAAATAGTTCCATATCCAGTGCATTGTGATGAGTAGTAAATGGTCTTGCAGTAGCTCCTCCTGCAATTGGATGCATCATAGGAGTTTCAACTTCTACAAATCCTTTTTCCTCAAGATATTTTCTGAAAAATCTTACAATCTGGAATCTTTTCTTCATAGTTTCCATAACTTCCCTGTTCATTACAAGGTCAACATATCTCTGTCTATATCTTGTTTCAACATTTGTCAGCCCATGGAATTTTTCAGGAAGTGGTCTTATATTTTTAGACTGCACTTCAAAAGAACTTGCCCTCAACGTCAGCTCTCCTGTCTTAGTTCTGAACAGTACACCTTCTATTCCTATAAAATCTCCTATTCCCAGTTTTTTATAGATTTCATACTGTTCTTCCCCAACTTCATCCTGCTTTACATAATACTGCAGTTTCCCTGTGGAATCCTGAATATGTCCAAATCCATTTTTTCCCATTCTTCTGTATGCAATTATTCTTCCTGCTGTTTTAAATACTTTACCACATGTTTCATCATATTTGTTAATTTCTTCAATATCATTTATTTTTTCATATTTTCTTCCGTAAGGTTCTATTCCTGCTTCTTTCAGTTCTTCAACTTTTTTAAGTTTTTCACTTATAATTTTACTTTCATTTGTCTGATTACTCATTATTTTTCCTTTCCAGCTTCTATATTTTATTTTTTGGTAAAAGGTATAATCTCTAGACTTATACTGTTTACTGTTTCATTTCTATCTATTATATCATACTCCATTATTATTTTTCCATTATTTAATAATATTTTTTTTGTGAAAATTTCATATTTTGCTTTAAATTCTTTAGTCATATAAGTAAAAGACGTTACTTTCCCCATTTTGAAAACCTGTTTTGAATTTATACTTCCCCTACGGTATATTTCAACTGTGTTTTCCGCTTCTATTATCCTGCATTTACCAAATTCATCTTCATAATGGTATTCCCTTTTATCCGGTAAATTCAGAACTTCTATTATTTCAAAGCTTTTATTATATTTTTCACCGTAAAAATCATTACTTTTTATAGTTATTTCCATTGTCACCTACTCATCAAGAAACTCGTCAAGAAATTCATCAATGTCCTCTTCATCGTCATCATATCCTACAAGGATATCATCTGAATCTTCTTCATCTTCCATTTCTTCAATATTATCAAAATCCTGTTCTTCATCCTTCACTTCATCATATTCACCGAATTCTTCATTCCAGTACATATAATCCTTATCCCTGTCATAATATTCCTCTTCCCATATTTCAAGGACTTCATCTTCTTCATCCTCTTCAAGAAGAATAAGATCCTCTTCATTTGTATCATAAAAGAAAACTTTCTTTATTCCGGATTCATTTTCACAAATTAAATATTCCTTCTCGTCAACAGTTATATTTGCAAGACAAGTAAAATATTCTTCATCTCCATTGATTACTTTTTCAAATTCTTCACCTGCAGAGTACATAACTCTCTCCCTCCATTTATTTATGATATTTTATATTTTTATTTATAGAAATCCATCTATATATCTGCTCCATCAGAATCAATCTCATCAGCTGATGAGGAAATGTAAAAGATGAAAAAGCCAGCCTGAAATCAACCAGTTTTCTTAATTCATCATCAACTCCATTTGATCCGCCTATTATAAAATTAATTTCACTATGCTGTAAAGATATATTTTCAATCTCTTCAGCCATTTCTTCAGATGACTTCAATTTTCCCTTCAGGTCAAGCAGTATGCTGTAAGAACGGTTCCTCTTATTTAATGCATCGATTATTCTTTCTGTTTCTTTTGTTATAGCCGTTCCAATTCCCTTATTATCATCTTCTTCAGGCAGTTCAATAATATTAAGGTTTGCATACCTTGAAAGCCTTTTGGAAAACTCTGAAATTCCATCTCTTATATATTTGTCTTTTATCTTACCGATACATATTATATTAATCTTTACCATATTTTTTTCCTATTGTCAAAATTTTTTTTATTTTTTTCTTCCAAACATTTTGTCCAGATCATTTTTTGTGAGCTTTACAATAATAGGTCTTCCATGGGGACATGTATATTTTCCCACTTCATGAAGCCTCCTTACCATGTTCTGCATTTCTCCCATATCAAGTTTCTGACCTGCCTTCACAGCTCCTTTACATGACATTGAAATTATTATATTTTCCCTCAGATCCTTTATTTCGTTTTCATCCTTCAGATCCTCAAGAAGCTTATGAAAAACATTTTTCACATCTTCCCTGAAATCAAATGCCGGAACAGCCCTCAACAGCATTTCGTTATCAGAAAACTGATCTATGTCAAATCCAAATTCACTGAATGTTTCCTGATTTTCCAGAATAATACTTTTTTCAACTGCCGTCACTTCAATTTTTTGAGGTATAAGAAGCTGCTGGGAATCAAGTTTTTTACTATAAAATTTATCCTTCAGTTCCTCATACAGTATTCTTTCATGAATAATATGCTGGTCATAAATTTCCAGTTCATCATTTTTTCTTACAAGAATATACGTATCAAAAATTTGTCCCAGTATATTATAATCAAACTGTCTTCCCTCATGCTTTTCAAATGTTCCTACCTTGTATCCTTCACTTGATTTTTCTATATTAAAATTTGCATATCTTTCTTCTTTTTCTGCCTTTTGGAAATATTCTCCCCTTACTTCAGGTATAACTGAATCCTGCTTTTCATTTTCTTTTTCGTTATAAGATACTGAAAAATCTACATTTTCTTCATTTACAGACATTATTTCTTTAGAAGCCGCTTCTTTTTTGGCAACTTCCGGATTCACATCCTGACTTTCTTCCGCACTGTAATTTCTTTCTGTTTCAGTTTCCACCATGACATTTTCTTCTTTATTTGCATCACTATTTACAACATCAAAATTTCCGTCATGAGTTTCAAAACTGAAAAATTTCTGGCTGTCTGTTTTCACTATTTCATCAGAAAATAAATTGCTTATTTTTTCATCCTTATTTTCCACATTTATATTCTGCTTCAGAAGATCAATGTTAGGTTGCCAGTTTTCCCTGTCATTGTGATAGAAAAATTCATCTATCGAATCCTTCAGCTGTCTGTATATCGCCTTATCATTGGAAAATTTAACTATTTTCTTTGAAGGGTGTACATTTACATCTATTTCTGCAGGGTCTATATCAAAAAATATTATTGCAAAAGGATATTTCCCCTTCATCAGTTTTGTATAATATCCGTCTATTACAGCCCTTTCTATTGTTGCAGATTTTACATATCTTTTATTTATGTATGTAAATATATAATCCTTGCTGCTTCTCAATATTTCCACATTTCCCAAATATCCGTATTCGAACTTATTCAGATTTCTCAGGACAGATTTTCCAAACAGTTCAAGTATTGTGTTGTCTATTCCCCTACCGCTTGTATTTATAGTGGCTTTACCATCCAGTTCAAGTATAAATGCAACTTCAGTATTGGCAAGGGCTTCCTTCAGTACTATATCCCTTATTTTATTATATTCTGTCGATTCTTTCCGAAGAAATTTTTTTCTTGCAGGGGTATTATAAAATAAATCCCTTACTTCTATTTCTGTTCCCGGATTTCTTGAAATTTCCTCAAATTTCCTTACGACTCCTCCATAGCTTCCTATTCTATATCCTGTATTACTTGCAGCCGTCCTTGTGGTAATAGTCAATTTTGAGACTGCCGCTATTGACGCAAGGGCTTCTCCCCTGAATCCATAAGTCTGAAGGTTGAAAACATCATCCTTTGTGGAAATTTTTGAAGTGGCATGTCTTTCAATTGAAAGAAGGGTATCCTCCTTGTCCATTCCTATACCATTATCATTTATTTTTACTTCTGTTCCTCCCTTGAAAACCTCAATCTTAATAACTGTCGCCTTTGCATCAAGAGAATTTTCAATCATTTCCTTAATCATTGAGGCGGGATTTTCCACTACTTCCCCTGCCGCAATTATATTGGATACGCTTTCATCCAATATTTTTATATATCCCATTCCTATTCCTTTCAAAATTAAATTTGGTTCTGTTTTTTCTGATTCATTTTCACATTTTCAATACATTTTACCTTATTATTATCTATATTGCAATAATTCCAATTAACAATTCCGTCATATGCACAAATTTTCTTTTTTTATTTGACTTTACTTCTTAAAATTACTATAATGGCCTTAACAAGTAATTATAGAAAGGAGAAACACCTATTATTTTACATTTCTGTAACTTAATGTGTGACAATTTTATGAAGAGGAAAAATCATATTATTTTTTTTATTATTTTTATACTGATATTCTCATGTGGAAAAAATAAGGCAAAAGAAGAAAAGGAAAAAAACGATGTAAATATTGCAAGAGAAAACGAAAAACTGGAAGCGGAAAAATACAATGGCTATGTCCAGCTCTACAACCACCTTTTACAGATAGACGAATACACAGGATATTATTTTGAAGTGGCGGGAACTGATAAGAAAATGAAAAGACCCGAAGAAAAAATAAATATTCCTTCAATTGACCAGTCAATTATCGATGCAGCTAAGGAAAATATTGCAAAAGTACCTGAAATGAAAGAACTTGATAACGCTTCGAGGGAGCTGCTTCCAGTCCTGTCAGAAATGAAGACCTTGACTGATCAGATGACAGCTTACTATGGAGATGGGAATTATTTCAAAAATAAGACTTTACGGGAAGAAATGCATGTCAATTTTTTAGAGATAACTAAAAAATACCGTATTCTTTCAAAAAAATTTAAGGAAGCTTTTAGCAACCGTTCCAAAGAGCAGAAAAGAAAAATCGCTGAAAAAATTAAAAAAGAAGGAAAACTTATAGAATACGATTTAATGACATTTATAGATTCATGTGAAGAAATACTGGATGAAATCCAGAGGGAAAAAATATCTGCTGAAAATCTTACAGATGCAGACCTTGCTAAATTTAAGGAACTTGAAGCAAAAATGACTGCTTCCATGGATAAACTTAAAAATTCTGCTGAAAACCAGGAAATGTTAAAAAAGGAACACTATCATAGCAGTGATTTCACATCTTTTCTACTTTACACAGAAAGATTTAAGGAAGCTATGGCAAAATTCATAAGCAGGGTTGAAAATAAGGAAAAGTTAGATCCGAAACTTCTCCAGAATAATCCTTCCCTGAAAAATGAATCCGGAACCCCTGAAAATGTATTCCACGAATATAATGAACTGATAAAGGAATATAATAAAATTGCTAAATAGAAATAGATTTTTTAATATATCAGGTAAAAGTTTAGAAGGTAAGATAATAAAAAGAAAAATTTATAAAAAATATTACAATAATGTGGTACAATAAAATAAATTTTATGGAAATGAGGGCGATATATGAAGTTTGAAACAAAAGCAATACATGGACTGAAAGATACAGAGAAAGGAAATTGTGAATGGAACAATACCATTAATATGGCTTCCGCATATAAAACTAAAAGTTTTGGAGAACCTCAGGATTTCGAATATGGGAGAGTTTCCAACCCAACTAGAAGCGAACTTGAAAAATTAATGGCTATTCTGGAAAATGGAAAACATGGATATGCCTTTTCTTCAGGAATGGCGGCTATTACATCTGTATTCACAAGATTTAAGGCTGGAGATCACATAATACTTGGAACTGACATTTATGGAGGAACATACAGAATCACAACTGATATATTTGGGAAATTTAATCTTAAATATACATTTGTCGATGCTACAAATCTTGATGAAATAAAAAATGCCGTAAGACCTGAAACAGTGGCTATATTTATAGAAACACCTTCCAATCCGCTACTTGATATAACAGATATCAGAGGAGTTGTTAAAATAGCAAAGGAACATGGCCTTCTTACAATAGCAGATAACACGTTTCTTACTCCGTATTTACAGAGACCTCTTGAATTAGGGATTGACATAGTGGTTCACAGTGCTACAAAATTTTTGAGCGGACATCATGATATCATTGCGGGAATTGTAGTTGTTAATGATGATAAACTTGCAGAAGATGTATGGTTTGCACAGAAGGCAATAGGAGCTATCCTTCCGCCTTTTGACAGCTGGCTTTTAATGAGAAGTTTGAAAACTTTAAAGATAAGAGTGGATACAGCTCAAAATAACACTTTGAAGCTTCTGGAATTTTTCAGAAATCATCCGGCAGTGAAAAAAGTATATTCTCCTATTGAAGATGATAATAAAGGAAAAGAGATACATAAAACTCAGGCTTCAGGTATAGGGGCAGTATTCTCATTTATATTAAAGGATGAAAAAAAGGTAAAAACATTTTTTGAAAATATAAAAATAGCAACACTGGCTCCAAGTCTTGGAGGACCTGAAACTCTTGTAACACACCCAAGCACAGTAACTCACGCTGAAATGCCTGAAGAAGAAAAAAATGCAAGAGGAATAACTAATTCAATGGTCAGAATTGCAGTTGGACTTGAAAATATAGATGATTTAATTGAAGACTTTAAAAATGCCCTGGAAAAATAGGAAATTACTTTATAGGTAATTTCAAAAACATTTACTATAAAAATAAAACTGTAAAATATGCTTTCAGTATTTACTAAAAAATTGAAAATACTGGAAGCATATTTTTGTTTTGACCACAATTTATTTTAATTATCTTTCTTCTTATTATGCATATATAAATAAATCGCTGTACTGATAATTATAAATCCACCTATAAAACTGAATAAATCTGGAATTGTACTAAATAAAATATAATCCATCAACATACTTGTTATTATGATAACATAGTTATAAATTGAAACTTCTGATGCCGGTGCAAAAGTATAGGCATAAGTAAGTCCAAATTGACCTATTGCAGCAGAAATTCCTATTCCTCCTAAAAGGATTAAAAACTCGTTTAAAGTTGGCTTTACAAAATTCATCATCATAAGCGGGAAAGTGCAGACAACAGATAAAAGTGAAAAGTAGAGTACATTAATTTCCGACTTTACCTTTCCATTCAAATATCTAATTATCGTATAAGAGAATCCCGCAAGTACAGCTGAGGAAAGCCCTGCTAAACTTGGAATAATCTCTGGTGAAAAACTTGGTTTTATTACAAACACAACTGCCAGAAGCATTAAAATTATTCCTATAACCTGTTTTTTATCCACTCTTTCTTTCAAAAACATGCAGGCACAAATTGTTACAAATACAGGTGAAAGTTTATTTAGCATATTGGCTTCTGCCATAGTTAAATACTCCAGTGCATAAAAGTTTGCCACCATTCCAACAAACCCAAAAAATGATCTTCCAAAAACAAAGGGAATGTTTTCTTTTTCAACTTTTATAGATTCTTTCTGTTTAAACAAAATAAATGCAGAAAGCATAAGGCTCACTGAATTTCTAAAAAATACCTTCTCATAAGTGGGAATTCTTGGTAAATACTTTATTGCTATACCCATAAAAGTAAAACCTAATACGGATACCAGCATCCAAAATACTCCCTTAGTTTTATTACTAATCATCACTTTTAATCATCATCCTCATCATCAAAGCTAGGAAAAAGCCCATCTATAAAATCTTTAAAATTATCTGCTAAATATGTTATCTCGTAACCACCTTCCTGATCTATATGAACTACACAAGGTTCTCCTTCCGGTCCGCAATCTGAGTAATCAAGAAAAATCATATCATGTCCTCCACTTGAAGTTCCACAAATAGCAATTCCTATATTAGGATATTTCCATTTCTCTATCCAAAATTTAGACCCAAACTCTCCACAAAGTGAGTATCTTCTGGAAGAATCTACACCATATAAACCTATAGCATCAAAACTTCTACTGGCCCAATTTCTTTTAAAAGGTCCTTCAAAATTATTTTTTCTCAGTTCTCCTCCATTTTGAATTCTCATTAATGCCTTGTATGATTCCGGCAAACAATATCCCAATTCCTTTTCAACTTTTTCAAAATCTTCATCCGTTGCAGGTTTTCCTAAATATTCTCTTAAAGAAAATTCATCATGATACCATAAACCTTTCAGTACTTCTTCATCAAAACTTACATTTTGCATAGGTTTTTTATCTCTTTTTTCTCTTAACTCTTTTTGAAATTTATTTTTTTCTATCCTTCTAGGTGCCCAAACTTCAGCTCTTTTTATCCGGTCATCAACACTTTTAGGATAATATCTCCCTGATGTTTCATCAATCTCTTTTACTCCTTTTTCTTTAGCTTTTTTAAACCATTCAAGAGCTTCATCTTCTCTGTTGGAATTATATAGAGCCATTGCATAACGAATGCAAAATTCCCCACTTTCAGAATAGTCATTTCTTATACTATCTAAAATTTCTAAGGCTTCTTTATATTCATCCATATTGATAAAAGCCTGTGAAGAAAAACAGACCATATCATAATTTTTTTCATTTTTAAACTTCTTAATAGTTTCATTAATTTCTTGAAATTTTTCTTTTCTTATAAAATTACTTAGTTTCTCTATAAGTTCATTTTTTTCCATAAGACATACTCCTTTTTAGGATGTACTGACAAAAAAATTGTACAATTTAACTAATCAATAAGGACCGGCTTCTGCAAGAAAAAGTAGTTAATCCTTTTTATTTGCTATAACATTATACCTGTTTTCTTTAAATTTTGAAAGCTAATTATTTAAAAAACTGCACTTCCTACTCTATATACTAGATTTTGGGGACAATATATTTTTATTATTTCCTTTTTTATTTTTTTATTTTATCTTAGATTATTCTTATTGACAATAGCCGTTATTTATGGTAAATTAAGATATAATATCAATCAAAATTTCTTCTGAAAATTGATTTTTATTAGAAAAATTGATATAATAAAAGAAATTGAATAATAAATGAAGGGACACGAAATATATGAAAAAAATAGGAGTATTAATGGCATTGATGCTTGTCGTAATAGTTTTCTGCGGCAAGAAAAGTGAAATAGATAAAATTTTACCTACCGGGGGAAAAAAAGCTGCACAAACTAAGGAAATTATTCAGCAAAATTCAGATAGCTACAACAAAAATATTAAAATATACAACAGAATACTGGAACTTGACAAAGAACTTCTATATTACTTTGAAGACACAGGAACTGAAGAGACATTCAAAAAACCTGTACAGGAAATGACTGTCAACATTCCGTTAAATCAAGCTCTTATTGACAGAATAAAGGAAGTTGCAAAATCTAAAAAACCTACAGAACTTGATAAAAAAGCAGGTGAAATGATACCAGTTCTGGAAGAAATGCTTCCTGTTGTTACACAGATGAACGGTTATTATGCAGGAAAACTTTATCAGAAGGATAATTACAAAAAAGCACAGGAACTACATAGCAGAATATTAAAACTGACTGAAAAATACAACACTGTTGCACATGAATATGAAGAGGCTTTCCAGGCTAATGCAAGAGATGTAAGAGAAAATAAAATGCAGGATTTTGTTAAAAATAAGGAATTTACTTACTATAACCAGTTTATCTTTATTAGAAACAGTGAAGATTTTGTAAAGGAAATCAGCAGACAGAACCTTGATGCAAGTAACTTTACAGACGGAAATGCAAAAGAATTTAAAATTCTTCAGGAAAAAGTTAATAAATCTCTTGATGTTTTCAGAAAAACATTGAAAAATAATAAGCAGCTGAAAAAAGAAGGATTTGAAAAGGAAGATTTTGATCCATTTATAACAAAAGCTTCAGCATTTAAGAGAACTGTTGATGAATTTGTAAGAAAAATGGAGAAAAAGGAAAAAGCTTCCCATTCTGCTTCAACTGACAGCTACTATGCCCAGTCAGAAGAAGGAACTCCTGAGAACATACTTAAATCATACAATGAACTTGTTGCAGAACGTAATAAAATTTTAGAGAAAAAATCTAAGAAATAATAAAAAGAAATAATAAAAAGAAAAGGTTTCAGGTAACGAAAAGTTGCCTAAAACCTTTTTTTGTAAATTCTTCTAATTTTTTAATACTTCCAGATTTTGTTTTCTTTTATTTGACTCTACTCAAAAAATTTCTTTAATACATTACTTGTGGTGGAAAATACTGATAAACCCTTTTATCCTTTGATTTTACCTGCCTTTTAATACTTTCAAACTGAAATTTCTGCATTTCATTTATTTTTTCAGAATCAATTTCCTTTAAAAGATTTTCAGCTTCAGAAAACTCACCAAGTCTTCTATATGCTTCAGCCTTAATTAACAGTATTTCTATTTTTTCAGAATTATTTTCTTCAATATCAGAAAGAATCCTATCTGCATACACTAAAGCCTGTTGAAGATCCTTTGCAGTAGAAATTTTCTTTTCATTGTAAACATTTCCCAAATACATTTCAGGTTCATCCATGTAAAAAAGACTTATTGATTTCCAGAACTTTTTATCAGCTTTGGCAAAAAGGATATCTATTTCATTATTTTTATCCAGTTCACGATATAGTTCTGCCTGACGTAGCAATTGCTGTTTCTCAATTTCCTTTCCCCTTTTTCTGTCTTCTTTTATTTCCTTCTGTAAAAATTCAAGTGCTTTAGTTACAATCATCTTCTTTACATTTTCATCTTCTATTTCTTTTTTAAAAATATTGTATCTTGTACTAGAAAGTTCAGGATCCACAAGATTATAATAAAATTCTGCTGTCTTTCCAAAATCCTTTTTTGATGTTTTTTCCAGCAATTTATTCATTTTACTGTATTCTTCTGCTTCATAATATAAGTCTGCCAGATTCCACATTATTTCATTGTCTTCTTTAACAGCTTTTTCCAGATAACTTATCCCCTTCTGTAATGCATCCTTCTTTGCCTCTGTATTTTCTGAATAATAATGATATGAAGTAAAATAAGTTTTACCTATTTCTTTGTCGGAAATTCCTCCCAGAAGTTCATAAAATCTTGCCAGATAATAATATTTATTTGAATTTCTAGGTATTTCACGATATTCTTCACTGTTAATAATTTTTTCATATTTTTTAAGTTCCTCTTCAGTAAATTCATTCTTAAACATTACAAATTTATTTGTCGGACATTGAGGAACGTATGAATCTTTAAATTCTTCTCCCCCAATCGGACAAACCTTATGTGTTATCATCAATGGCACACCAAATATACTTAAACTTCCTAACAGAATTCCTCCTAAAATCATTCTATTTAATTTCAATTTTCTTTGCATTTTTTATCCTCCAAATCTCCAGTATAATTTATATGAATATATTTTATCAGATTTAGCTTAAAGGAAACTGAAAATTGGAGATATTCTTAATTGATACAATGAAATTAAGAAAGGAAAATAGATTATGGTAAGTATATTCTAGACAAAATGAAATTTAAAAAGAAAGGAGAGTACGAAGCTCTGGAACTTTTAAAGAAATACAATATATGGCTTAAACGATAATTTAAATAACATGATATTTTAATCATTTCTAAAAAATGCTCCTAAAAGCATACATACGCTAATAAATACCGAAGATATAAAAATTATTTTCCCGATAAATCCCAATCCTAAACAAATGACAAATAATATTGCCAAAAAAATAATCCAGGGAAATGCTGTGACTAAAGCAATAAGTAGACTAGGAATAGAAACAATTAAAATTATTAATATAGTTAATACCTTTGAAATTATTTCTTTTATTTTATTTTTTTCCATAATAACTCACCTCTTGTAATTATTATATCTCTTAAAAACTCCCCTAAGGGCATGAGGGTACTAATTAGTACAGTATCCTTTGAATCAGTAGGAAAGCTACCAAAACAAAAAACAGTATACGCATAGTATACTTCCTTATTATGATATTATGAGTCGTTGAAACTCGCAGAATCATTATAACAAAAAAGACTGGAAATTTCCAGCCTAATTTGCCAACGTTTTATTTATCTTATTATCAAAGTTACCCTTTAAGGGTCTACCTTAAGGTAATTTCATTATATCAGATTATCATATTTTATGCAAATCTGTTTTTCATCAAATTATATCAGTTAAATTTATCGTATTGTAACATATAATGATAATTTAATATATTCGCCCATTCAAAAAATGACTTCGGTTAATGGTAATAAAAAAATAGGCCCGATAAAAGCCTATTGATACCCCTAAGGGTTGAGGTCTGATGATTAAAATAAATTGTAACTGATTAAAATAAAAATCAGTACAACTATTACTTTAAGCATAGCAGTACCTCCTTATATTAGAGTTACAAGTTTTGTGAAACTTGCAAAATTATTATAGCAAAAAAGACTGGATTATTCCAGTCTCAATTGCCACAAATTTTATTTAACTCTAATATAAGTACCCTTTTTGGGTTTACCTTAAGGTAATTTTATTATATCAAAATATTGTATTTTATGCAAATCTATTTTAAAATACCTAACCAAAGTAGTAAAGGTAGTATAAATACAAAAAAGAGGATTGCAAGAGATGCTATTGCTCCTGGAAGAAGTAAAAAGAATTCATTTAAAAAATCAAAAAAATCCCAAAAAGCTTCTTTTCTATGTCTTTTGAGCATATCTTCTGCTTCTTTTTTAGTCATTTGAAATTCCTCCCTTGTCTTTTTTATATATTATATCAGATAAAAGGAAAATATGAAAACAGGAAGGTAAAACAGATTAGGCACAGGGTAAAACCTGTGTTTTTATATTTATTTTTTGATACATTTATGATACATGTAGATATGATTTTATTCAAATTTATTCAATTTATTTCCAATTTTATTGAATATCAGAAAATCACTTCATAGGCTTGAATATCCTAAAATACGGACAAAAAAAGAAACGGGCTGAAGATACCCGTTTCTTAAAAGGAGTTTATGAAGAAAAAAGTTTTTCACTTTTTCTATTGGTCAAGATAAGTATACAAAATTAATATTAGAAACTACTTTTCTGTATCTTTTTTTTCAATTTGAGGACATCAAGTCAATTTTTACAAATAAAAAACTAATACAAATATGTTAATATTTCTTGAGATAGATAAATATATTAAAGGTAGGGAAAATAAAAAATGAAAGGTAAGGTAAATATTAAAAAAACACTGTTAGTGTTATGTTTTTTTATAATTTCGGTTTTCACATTTGCAGAAGGTGAAAATTATTATGATTATCAGGCACTTCTGGTAGGAGATTCAAAAGGAAATATTTTTAAGAAAGACAATGTAAACGCAGTCAGGCCACTGGCTTCAGTGACAAAAGTAATGACATCTATGCTGACACTTGAAAAAATAAGAAGTGGTGCCATTTCAATGAATGACAAGGTCACTATTTCAGATACGGCATCTGTTATACCATACGGTATAAAGCTAGTTGCAGGTAAACAGTATACAGTGGAGGATTTATTAAAGGCTACCATCATAAGATCTTCAAACAATGCTGCATATGCACTTGCTGAATATGTTTCAGGTGGTGATGTTCCCAGCTTTGTAGATTCTATGAATAGTAAAGCGAAACAGCTTGGATTAAACTCACTAAGATTCTGTACTCCTCATGGTCTGCCACCTGGTGACACAGGAACATGTATGGATCAGGGAAATGCAAAAGATTTATACGGACTGGCACTAAAAGCTATTGAATACAAGGAATATTTAAATATTTCAAGAAATGCAACAGATTATATAGACGGTGGAGAAATACAATTAAAATCTACAAATGCCCTTTTAGGTAAAGTCGGAGGAGTTGACGGACTGAAGACAGGATATCATAAAGCTGCAGGTTCCAATATAATCCTTACTGCTCAAAGGGGAAATGACAGGGTTATTGTAGTAATTTTAGGTTCCAATAAGGCAAAAAATAGAAATGCCATAGGTGCTGAAGAAATAAATAATTATTTTGCCCTTGGCGGAAGACCGGAAGCTTCCAAAAAAGGAAAAGATGGAAATTTTTTTAAAAATCTATGGACAGGTTTAACAAAAAAATCTTCAAACGAACGTAAAAAAGATATGGGAAATGGTAAAACAAAAGTAATAGATAAAAATGAAGTTGTCAAAACTGTAAAAATAGGAAACGAAAAGTATAATCTGTATCCTGCTGAAGATATACTTGTTTCAGGGGAAACAGGAAATAAAAGAATAAATTATAAAGTAAAACTGAACAGTGATCTTTCAAGTAAAGATAGAGGAAAAATCGTAGGACAGTATTCTGCTGATGATGGAGTTAATGAATTTACAGGTTCCCTTATAATGAGATAACTGCTTTAGTTTTACATTAAGATTTTATAAATCAGGAAAGGAGTTGCAATATTTTTATATAATATTGCAGATGAAAAATGTCTATTGGTATTTTTGATTCAGGGGTTGGAGGATTAACTGTTTTAAAGGAAGTAAGAAAAGTCCTTCCAAATGAAAAAATCATTTATCTCGGGGATACTGCCAGAGTACCCTATGGAGAAAAAACACAAGATTTGATTATTAGATATTCCAAACAAATCGTAGATTTTTTAATAGAAAAGAAAGTCGATGCAATTGTAGTAGCTTGTAATACAGCTACTTCTCTTGCTTTAGATGAACTGAATAAAACATTTAAAACTCCCATCATAGGAGTTATAGAAGCAGGTGTAAGGACAGCTCTCTACACTACAAAAAATAATAAAATAGGAGTTATTGGTACAAAGGCTACCATCAATTCAAAAAAATATGAAACTGAAATAAAAAAAAGAAATCATGAAATAGAAGTATATTCAAAATCATGCCCTCTTTTTGTTCCTGCAATAGAAGAAGGAATAGTTAAAGGAAAGCTTATAAATCAAATGGTACAAATGTACCTTGATGACTTTAAGGATAAAATTGATTCCCTGATTTTGGGATGCACGCATTATCCTCTGCTGAAGGAAACTATTAGCAATATTTATCCTAATATTAAGATTGTCGATCCTGCAAAGGAAACTGCTCAGGACTTAAAAGAAATTCTTATAAAAAAGAATTTACTGAAAAATGATGCGGAAAAAGGACATGAAGTTGAATATTTTGTAACTGATGGCCAGGATAAATTCAAGGAAATAGGGATAATGTTCCTGAATGAAAATATTGATCATGTAAACCTTATAAAACTTTAAGCTTTACAAAAAAATGATTTTAAATAATAGAACGAAAGGAGAAGTGTAAATTTACACTTAGTTTACAATAATGTTTGAATATATTTTTGGGGAACTGACAATAAAAAAGATTGATTATGTAGCAATTGATATAAATGGACTGGCGTATAAAATATTTATTTCCTTGAAGACATTTGAAACACTTAAGGAAATAGGGGAAGACGAAAAACTTTTCATTCATACCCATGTCAAGGAAGATGATATTTCATTTTATGGATTTAAGACTGAAAATGAAAGGGAACTTTTTAGGGAATTGATAAAAATAAGCGGTGTAGGCCCTAAACTTACTCTTGCCATTTTATCCACCTACAATGTAAAAGATGTCATAAATATTGTACTTGATAATAATTCAAAGCTATTTACAAAAGTGCCGGGGCTTGGAGAAAAGAAGGCACAGAAGATAATACTGGATTTGAAGGACAAAGTTAAAAAGCTTAATATAATTGAAATTCAGAATGAAAATGAAAATATTTCAAATGGAAAAAATATTATTTCAGATACTTCAAACACAAAACTTCTTCTCATGAAGGAAGATATAAAACTGGCTCTGGAAAGTCTGGGATATGTTAATGCTGACGTTTCCAAATGGATAAAGGATGAAGAACTTGCAGATATAAATAATATTGGTGATGCTATTAAAACTATTTTACAAAAAATTCAGAATAAAAAATAATATATAATGTATTTTGGAGGTAAATTTCGTGGCAGGACACAGTAAATGGGTAAATATAAAACAGCGAAAAGGACGACAGGATAAAATAAGAGGAAAAGCCTTTACAAGATTAGGTAAGGAAATTATGATTGCCGCAAAAATAGGTGGTGGAAATGTTGACTTTAACCCAAGGCTAAGACTTGCAATAGATAAGGCAAAAGCTGCAAACATGGCAAAAGACACTATTGAAAGGGCCGTGAAGAAAGGAACAGGAGAACTTGAAGGTGTAGAATACATTGAAATAAGATATGAAGGATACGGGCCTGGAGGAGTGGCATTTTTAGTAGATGTAGTTACAGATAATAAAAACCGTTCAGCTTCCACAGTCAGAATGAATTTTTCAAGAAATGAAGGAAATCTTGGAGAAACAGGATCTGTTGCATTCATGTTTGACAGAAAAGGTATTCTTGAATTTGATAAGAAAAAAGTTAATGAGGAAAAACTGATGGAAACTGCACTTGAAGCAGGTGCAGAAGATATTGTTGACAGGGAACATTTTTCAGTGGTAATAACTGATCCAAATGACTTTGAAAATGTGAAAAAAGCTTTGGATGAAAAAGGTTTAAATAGTGAAAATGCTGAAATAACAATGTATCCACAAAATGAAATAGAGATAACTGATATTGAAACTGCAGCAAAAATATTGAAACTGTATGATGACCTTGAAGATAATGAAGACGTACAGGAAATATATGCAAACTTTAATATAAGTGATGAAATACTGGAAAAGATGGAAAAATAAAAATATTGAAGTTTTTTGTGTTTAATTTTTCTGTTTGATGGAGAGAATAAAAAGTATACAATAAAAAGGAGAAAATGATGGAAAAAGAGATAAATTTTCAAAAACTAACTCCCTATGACAAAGTTGAGTTAGGAATTTATGAACAAGCTTTTGATTTTATATTTCAGAATGAAGATATTAGAAATATTGCTGTTTCAGGTTCTTATGGTTCAGGGAAAAGTAGTGTAATATCTTCTTACAAAAATAAAAAAGGAGATAAAAAATTTTTACACATTTCTGTAGCACATTTTTCTGAATTTAGCTCAAAAATTGAAAATGATGAAAAAGAAATTTTGCTTGAAGGTAAAATATTGAATCAATTAATACACCAAATAGATTTTAAAAATATTCCTGAAACTAATTTCAAAATTAAACAAAAATATAATGAAAAAGAAATTCAATGTTCTTCTCTTGAAGTTATTTTATTTTTACTAGCTTTTTTTCATCTGTTCTTTTTTAAAAAATTGAATAAATATATAGAATACTTACATATAAATAATAATTTACTTTCTATAATTTCTAATCCTTCTTCAATTTTAATAAGTGTCATTGTCATTTTATGTGGACTATATACATTAATATATAAAATAATGATTTTTCAAAAAAGTAAAAATATATTACATAAAATCAATATTCAAGGAAATGAAATTGAAATATCAAGAGAAGAAAAAGATTCTTATTTTGACAAATACCTTGATGAAGTCTTGTATATTCTAGAAAATTCTGGAGTAGATGCAATAATTTTTGAAGATATTGATAGATTCAAAAATAATAAAATTTTTGAAAAGTTGAGAGAGATAAATATATTACTAAATCTAAAATTAAAAAAAGAAAATAAAATCATCCGATTCATTTATCTCTTAAAAGATGATATTTTTTTTTCTAAAGAAAGAACAAAATTTTTTGATTATATTATTCCAATAATTCCAGTTATTGATAGTTCAAATTCTTATAATAAATTAATTGAACTTTTAGATAATTTAAAGGTTTACTTTGAAGATAATTTTCTTAGAAACCTGTCTCTATACATAGACGATATGAGAGTTTTAAAAAATATTTATAATGAATTTTTAATATATTTAGATAATTTAAATTCTAAAAATATTGAACTTGACTATAATAAGGTATTTGCAATTATAACTTATAAAAATATATTTCCTAAAGATTTTCATGATTTACAATTCCGAAAGGGGTTTATTTTTTCATTTTTTGAAAATTTCATAAAAAATGAAAAAATGAGAATACAAAAAGAATTAGAAAATATTGAGAAAGAAACTCTTAAATCTCTAGAAGAATTAAATTGTATATTCAATCCAAGAAGAAACTCCTCTTTCTACCTTTCTGAAAAAGATGAAAAAGAATATCAAAATAGAAAAAAGGCAATAGAAAATAGACAGAATAAAGTGAATTTAGAAAAAGAATTATTGAATTTTGAAACAAAAACAGTTAAAGAATTTATAAATGAAGAAAATGTTGAATCTATATTTAATTTTCTATACAAAAATGAAATTGGGGAAGAAATTAATTTCGATGAAGTCAAAAAAAATGAATATTTTGGGTTAATAAAATATTTAATTATAGAAGGATACATTGATGAAAATTATACTGATTATATAACATATTTTTATGAAAATAATCTGACTATTAAAGACAAAATATTTATCAGAAGTATAAAAGAAAGAAAAAGAAAAGATTATCATTATAAATTAGAAAATCCTAAACTTATAATTTCATATTTAAAAGAAGCTGATTTTAAAAAATCAGAGATTTTAAATTTTAATTTATTAAATGAACTGTTAAGTGAATTACTTTATGAAAATATTGAATTATTTATTGAAAAAAATCCTGTTGATATTAATCCCATTGAAGAAGAATTTCCTACAAAGTCTGTAACATCTAAATTTATTGAAGCTTTCGTAAGACTGCTAAAAGAGCAACATAATATAAATTTTATTAACCTGTACTACGAAAACGAAAAAAGTTTAAATAGAGAATATATAGTAGTTTTTAATAAAATTTGGCCTGACTTATTAGAATATTGGATTGAAAATAAAAAAGCTTATTCAGAAAAATATATAAAATATCACTCTATCAAAACTTTTTGTTTCTGTAATGAAAATACAATTGAAAGTATAAATAAAAATAATATATTAAGTCAATGGATTTCAGCTAATCCTGATTATCTCAATATTAATAATTTAAACATTTCAGATATTCCAAATATAGCTAAAGGGTTAAAAATATTAGGAATAAAATTTAAAAAATTTATTTTTGAAAGTATAAATTTTGAATTATTCAAAAATGTCTACAATCTATCTCTATATGAAATAAATTTTGAAAATCTAGAATTAATTCTAGAGAAAATTCATAAATTTCCAATAGAAGAAATTAGATATAAAAATTATAGTTCAATTTTAAAATTAAAAGACTCTCCTATATTAGAATACATCCAAAAAAATATAAATGACTATATGAAAAATCTTATAGAAAATGGTTACAATAAAATTTTAGATACAGAGGACGCAATATGTAAAGTTTTAAATAATAAAATAATAGATGAATCCTATAAACTCTCATATATAAAACTATTACAAGATGTAACAATTAATGAGATAAATAAAATTGAACATCCCGAATTTTGGGATTTATTATTTGAAAAAAAAATAGTTAAATATAATGAAAAAAATATAATTGAATATTTTTCTTACTATAATGAGATAAATGAAATACTAATTAATTTTATTAATACAGAACAATGTAAATTAAATTTCTCAAAAAATACTATAAAAGAAATTTCTCTAATTAATTTATTTTTTGAAAAAATAATTAAAACAAATGAAATCAATGATAGTATATATGAAAAAATTATTACTCAATCGAAAATATTATCTACTTTTAATTTTGAGAATGTTTCAGAAGCTAAAGTTAGTATACTTATTAAAAATGATATTATAGAAATGAATCAAGAAAATTTATTATTTATTCGTAAACATTATCCAAATCAAAATTATACATTTATATGTAAAAATTTTGATAAATATTTAGAAACACTTGATAAATTTAACTATTTATTTGAAAGTAAAGAATTAGAAGAATTACTGCAATTAGATATAAAAGATGAATTAAAATTAAAATTATTAAAATTTACGAGAGAGCCTATATCTATAAATAAGAACTATTCATCTGAAATAATATCTCATATAATTGATTTTAATTTTGACAATGAAGATGCAAAATACTTATTTTCAAATTTTCTAGATTTTAATGAAGATATTAAAGAAAAAATTTTAAAATTAGTTGAAAAATATGAATATCAAGAAATACTTACGACAAATCTTACTATTTGTCCACTAGAATTAAGAAAAAAAATAATTAAAAAGGAAAATATAGATAAGAACTTAAAACTTAAAATATTTTATACTTTAAATTTAGATACTATAAGAAATTATATTAAGTATTTAAATTTAGCAGAAGAAGAACAATACTTTAAAATATTTGATAAAGATTCATCAGCAATTTTTACAATTAACAATATAAATGAAAATATATTAGAATTTTTTAAAGAAAATAAATTAATCAAAAATTTTTATAAAAATGAGGAAAACTTACATTATAACATACTGATATAATTTTTAATTTCCCCTTTTAACATAGAGCTCATATGTCAAAAGGGGAAAATTTCTTTCATTTTTATTCATTCAATTTTAATACTTAAAACCTGACAAGTTTTTACATTATTAATTTTAATTTTATTTCCATCAAAACTGAATTCAACATTATCCATAACTGTTTCTTCATCAAATTTTACTAAAGATGTATTTTTAATATCATCGTGATATATAATGTCAAAATCAGTAGGCTTTTTATCATCAGGATTATATACTCTAATAATTAATGCATTTTCCTTTTCTGCTTTTTTCACAGTGCTGAGAATACAGTTTCTATTTTCTGAAGAAAATATTGAATAATCAAATGGGACATCTTGAATTTCAGGTTTATTCATTAAAAAGAAAATATCCACATTTTTAAATTCCGCAGCCTGATAATAATAGAAAGGAGTTAAGTATTCCTTAGATATATTCGAAATTTTTGAAATTGAATATTCATTCTTTCCAATAGAAATAGCAAAATTAAACTTCAGATTTTTCAGCAGGTTTGCATCAGGTGTTTCCCAGTTAGCCATTCCTGAAGCTCTTCCAGGTCTATCTTTAAGCTCTGCTTTTCCCATTTCTGGTGTTGATCTGAATAAAGTGAGTGCTATTGTATCAAATTTTTCACCTGTAATCTGATATTCCCTTACACAATCTGTTATAATGCTTATATTTTCATGGTCATTAGCAAGAGATACAAAAGATTGCATTGGTTCTATTGTTCTAGGTTTTTCATTCCAGCCATTTTCCCTCCAGTTTTCAACTTCAGAAAGATAAACAGGCCTTCTAATCGTTCCAAATTGCTGGTCAGCAATAGACTCAACACTTTTTATTCCCGTTCTAAATAATACACGTACACGATGTTCTATTGCTCTATTTTCCACTTCTATATCTACTTTTACAAGAGAACTGTCTTTTTCCAGTGATAGAGTTACAAAAAATTCTATCTGGATATTATCCTGTTCCTGTTCTCTTGATGTCAGATTATAAGGAATATTCATTTTTACAGAATATTTTATTTTATTTAACAGAGAATTTTTTTCTGTTTCCAATATTTCAATTTCAGAATTTTCACTTGTTAAAATCCTATCGCTATAAGGTTCTGAATAATCATAAGTATCTCCTGCATCTCCGGAATCTTCAAAAATCAGAAAACCTTCTTTTTCTAAATTATTCTTTTTATCTTTTATGATAATTGAACCATTTTTCTGTATTCTTATATTTAGTAAGTCATTTTCAATTTCATTCACTTCAGTACTGCATTCATAAACTTTATCAGCAGATTCTTTTTTTCTCATAAACAGCGTTCTGTATCCTAAAGGCAATATATCTTTCAAGTAAATTAGCAATTCAGTTTTATATATTTCTGCATTTTCCTTTATCCAACGTGGATTATCATTTGTATTGAATCCCACTTCAGATTTCATTTTATTTTTTATTCTTTCCTCAAGCTTTTCACTTTTTAAAACTTTGCTTTCATATACAGTGCCATCTGTATCATAAATTTCTATATCAGTAAAAGGTGTAAAAATTTCAGCCTTTAAAACTCCACTTCTTCTGTATGGAAGAAAATTATATACTTGAAACTGAAAAATATCCTTTTCAGGAATAGCTGATCCTATTTCCCTCATCTTTAAATCATTCAGATTATCCATTAGAGATTTTACAGTATCATTTCTATATTCAATACTGTTATTAGTTTCATCAGAATTGCACATACCGATACTGTCATGAGCGGCATTTTCAGCCATAAGCTTCCATGCCTTTTCAAAAACTTTATTTTCATATTCAAAACCTGATTTATATGCTATTGAACTTAAAGGCTCCGATATATTCACTATAAGATTTTCATTTTTATTATTCTTTATCTTCAAATCAGCTCTTGTAGAATAAATGGATTTATGAACTCTGCTGAATTGTCCCGATGTCATTTCACCTTTTACAGTATCATAGTGGAATCCGTTATTTTCAGCTTTTTCCATTACATTATCAATAGTTGATATATAAAAATTACTGTCAGGATTAAGCTCATTAAGTTTTTCTACAATTTCAGGAAGATTTTTTCTAATTGGTCTCTGATCTTCACCATTGTATAATGTTAATGTTCCTATTAGAGATCTTCTGTCAGTTTCTTCCTTCAATTTTGCCATCAAATTATTCAGACTATCTGCTTCAGACGTAAAATAAACAAAATTTCCATATCTATCCAGATACATGTTAAAAACCCTGCTTCCATCAGGAGATTCCCAGTAAAACTCATTTTTAGGATAATGGCTGTCTCCCAGACCTCTTTTAAATGTATTGTATTTTATGTTAAAACCATTTAGCAGCTGAGGCATCTGAGCTGACTGACCAAAAGAGTCAGGCATATATCCTGTTTTCATATATGCCCCGAAATCTTTTGCCCTTTCTATTCCATAATACAGATTTCTTATAATGGATTCTCCGCTTATTACCATCTGATCTGTCTGTGTATACCATGGTCCTATTATCAGCTTACCTTCTGTAACAAGTTTTTTTATTCTATTTTCATCATATGGATGAAACTCAAGATAATCATCTATAATGGACAGCTGTGCATCCAGAAGAAAATGACTGAAGTTTTTATTATTTTCCAGAACATCAAATATTTCCTTAAAATGATTCAGGGAGTATATTTTAGAACGGGAAGTTGTGAAGTACCATTCCCTGTCCCAATGTGTATGGGGAATAATCGGAAAATCATATTTCTTATTCATATTAATACTCATCCACTTCCAGCTTACCATCTTTTATAAGCTTATTTCTGTACAGAACATTACATACAGCAATTATTACTGAACCTACAGCTATTCCTAACATGTATGCAGGAAGATTTTTTACTAGAGGCCATGCCCAGACTGCTGATTCAGGGAACCATTGTACTGCTCCAAGAGCTATTCCTGAAAATGCTCCTATTATTGAAGAAATTACATATAAAGGAATTGTGAATCCAGGATTTTCAAGTGCAAAAGGTATTGCTCCTTCAGAAATTCCCATGAAAGCAAGGAATATAGATGTTTTTCCTGCATCGTAAAATTCACTGTTATAAACTCTTCTTCCAACTAATTTTTTATCTATTAAAGTTGAAAGTCCTAGTCCTATTGATGGAGTAACAATTGCTATTGTTCTTGCTGTAATTGGAAGAACTTTTTCAGTAGTAAATCCTAAAGCTACAAATCCTGCAGCCTTGTTTACAGGTCCACCTAAGTCAAAAGCTGTAGTTGCTGAAAGCACAAGGGCGTAAGCAAACTGTCCTGCCGCTCCTGCCGCTTCAAGAAGTGCTCTAATTTGAAGATTTATCCATCCTCCAACAGGAGTTATTACAAATACCATTACAAACATACAGAAAAGTGAAGAAAGTAAAGGTATTAAAAAAGTAGATTTAAATGCAAGCCAGTTTTTTGGCAAATTAATATTTTTATTTAAATATTTTACAAAATACCCTATTATCATTGCTATAATAAATGCTCCTAAAAATCCTGAAGGAACAGGAGTAACTTTATCTAAAACTCCATCTACCATTCCTATAGTAGCCACAGGTTTATTTGCAACATAACCACCAATAAATCCTGCCGCAAGGGCTGTCTTACCACCTATTGAATTTGCCACAAATGCCGCAAACATTGGAATTGCGAAACCAAACAATGTAAATCCGAAACTTTCCATTAATGAAGCCAATTTTAATAGCTGTAAACTCATTCCTGTGTACTGGCCTGTTTTTATAGCATCTAAAATTGATACACTTGGATCAATTTTAAATATTACATAAGGAATTACCTGAGAAAATGCACCAATAAGTCCTCCCATTATAAGTACCGGTATCATATAAGATATACCTGTCATAAGATGTTTATAAAATTCCTGCCAAAAACTGTTTTTTCTTTTTCTTTTTAATTGAGCCATTTTAAATACCTCCATAATTTTTATAATTTTATTCTGCTTTATTTATACCATTTTCTATTAAATTACCCTATTTCCTCAACTATTTCTTCTAAAATCTCTTTTCCTTCCCTAATTGCCTCCTTCAAGGTAATTTCATAAGGGTCATACCCTTCAAAACGTTCCATTCCCTGTGGAGTAATTGCCAATGCTAAAATAATTGCATCTGATTCTTCTATATCTTTTCTGGTAAGCTCATTCTGAATTCCATCTGCTCCCTGTGTTTCTATTTTAATCTCAACTCCCAGTTCCTTTGCCGCCTTTTCTAAAGAATCTGCCGCCATAAATGTATGTGCCAATCCCATCGGGCATGCACAAACTGCTACAATTTTTTTCATAATAATTCTTCTCCTTATATTAATTTATTTTATTTTTTATTTACTCAGTAATAATTTTTAACAATTCTCCCTTATCATCTGTCATTTCCAACTTTTCCCTAAACTTTTCATCAAGTATTTTTTTTGACAGATTCATTAAAATTTTTATATGCTCCCCTGCTGAAGCCGCAGGAACTCCAAGAAGAAATATGTATTTTACCTTTTCATCAGGATCTCCCCAGAAAATTTCCTCTTTTAATTTTGCAAATACTATCTGTGGTGAATTTATAAATTCTGATTTTCCATGAGGAATTGCCACTTTAAACCCTACAACAGTATTTTCCATTTCTTCCCTTTTAAAGACATCCTCAATAAATTTCTCCTTATTAAGTAATTTTTCTTCAGATATTGTTTCTGTCATTTTATTAATTATTTCTCTTTTATCTTCTGTTTCCAGATTTAAAATAATATTATTCTCATTGATAAAATTTTTCATTTTTCTATCTCCTGTATTTAATAAATTTAGTCAGCTCCATTTTTCAGAAATAACTTCTATAAAATTCAAATATCAGCCATTTCTAAAAATTTTAAATAATCTGTCAATTCTTCGGAATTTTCTTTATTTAACAGTTCATTTTCAAAATCAGGATTTTTTAAATATCTGTTCAGTTCGAGTATCGCCCTCAAATGTTCATCTTTATTTCTTGAAGCAAGGCAAATAACTATTTTTATCTCACTTCCAAAAAAATCTATTCCCTTTTTTAATGTTATTAATGAAAATCCTGTTTCCCTAACATTTTTTAAAAGCTGGCCATGAGGTAAAATCGTTTTGTCACCAACCAGAATATATTTTCCATACTGTATAATCTGATTTTTCAGTTCATCTGTGTATTCCTCTTTTACTAGGCCTGAATCTATCATTGTCTGACCTGTAATTTCTATTACTTCATCAAGATTATTTGCAGCAACATTCAGCTTGATACTTTTTTCAGAAAGTAATTCTACGAAACTTTTACCAGTTTCTGATTTTTCTCCCATATCATCATAAATATTTTCCCCGAAATTTCTCATCAGCTGTTTTTTTAACTCTGTTTCATCTGATACTTTCTTTATAATGCTTAATAACTCTGACAATTTTATTTTTGATTTCTTTTCAGGCAATCCATAATTTTTTAACTTCAGAATATCCTTTTCATTCATAACAGCATTAACTGTTATCACATCTATACCGTCCAGTTTAAAATCCAATGTTGATATAATAATATCGGCTTTTTTCAGATAATTATAATTTTCCAGCTGATTAAAAGGTATTATATCAATTATATTTACCTGAAACCTGTTATTAATATTCTCATACAGAAATCTTGAACTGCTATACCCTAGTCCGCATACAATTAATATATTAGGATCTTTCTTCAATAGCGTGGAAGGATTATTTCTCATTATGGCTCTTTGAATCATAACAGTGATAAATGCCGCTTCATCTTCATCAAATGATAAATCTATAAAATCAGAAATTATCTTCAAACTTGATTTTGTCTTTATAAAAAGTTCCATATACTGTTTTTTGACTTCACTTAAAATACTTTCTGTCAGTTTAAATTTATTTTTCATTCGATAAATCGCCGGTTTTATATGATTAAGCAATTCTTTCCTTAAAATCTTATCCTCTGTAAGATTTACTTTCAATTTATCACTTAACAATTTTATAAACTGGTCTATCAGGCTTTCTATCAGAATCCAGTTTAAAAAATAGGAATATTCCAAGTTATATGAATACGAACCTAGAAAAAAATCAACAAAATAATGGATATCTTTTTCTTTAATATTTTCAACCTTTTCCAATATTTCCCTAATTTTACTAAATTCCTTAGTTTTTGAAAGAAATATTTCATTCTCAACATCTTCTTCTATTTCATGGCCATTTTTATTTCTTATCACTGAAATAAATAAAAATAGCTGTAATGTTTCAAATGCCTCATCGCTAATTGTCTTTCCCGTATAATCCAGTATTTTATTAATTGTATTTTTAGATTCTTCTATTCTGCTCTTTTTATAAAATTTCTGTATTATTTTTTTTAAGGGATCATATTCTATTTTCTTTTCCTTTGTGTTCTTTATATACTCCCTCAATATATTAATAATATATTTTCTTATATTTATTTCACTTCCAATAATCTTATATCCTCTATTGTTGTTCATATCGATTACAAGTCCATATTCACTAATAATTTTGTTCAATTCTTTTAATGAATATCTTACGGTTGTTTTACTTAAGTTATATTTTTCCGTGAAATACTGCAGTATAAATTCATTTTTAGAAAGAAATATTTCATAAGATAATATGTTTACCCTTTCATTTTCTGACAAAAAATATTCCTTTTCTTTAATATTTTCCACAATATCTTCTATTTCATTTTCTGAATATAAAATTTTTAATCTATTGTTGTTTATTTCAATGATATCTTTATTATTCTTTTCCTGAAAAAATACATTTAACTCATCAATATCATAACGGATACTTCTTTCAGTTATATTGTATAAGTTTGAAATATCTTTTACCGTAATTTCATCATTTGAATTTATTACTAGGTTAATAATTTCAAAATACCTTTTTTTTACCATTTCGTCTCCTTATACTAATAATATATACTGATTTCCATATTTTTCAAGATTTTTATTTTTTCAAATTTTATTGAAAAAATTTTTTCACAATTATATAATTTTATCTATGTATTTGTATTATTCTGATTTTTATGATTTGTATTTGAGATGACTAATTCACTTATTATCTTAAATATTGTTGGATTCCATTCTAAAATAAGCTAAAATCTTTTTTTACAATCTCAGTCTTACCTTTTCTTATTTCAATATTTATTATCATTCTTTAAAAACTTACTCAATAATAATCTTTACATTGTTTTTTGAATCTATACTGTCATTCCAGAAATTCCTATATAATTCTAAAGAAGCAGATATATCTAAAAATAACTTTTCATTTCTTTCCTTTAGAAAATTTAAATTTTTAAAAATAATAATAATTTTATCTTCTTCTATCCAGCTTAAATCTCTCATACAGTCATTCAGAGAATCATATGAGTTTTTTCTAAAATAAGGAGGAAAATGAAAAACATCATTCATTTCTTTAAAAAAATTGCTACTATTTTTTACATTTTTCAAATCAATTTCAACTTCAAATATTTTATTTTTCAGATATTCCTTGATTTTGCCATTCTTCATTTAAATTTCTCCTTATAGATTTTTAGTTGCCTCTCTTTCAGAAATTTCTGATCCCTTAAACAATAAGCAAACTTGGCTTTATCAGTAAAATTAATTCTAAAATAAATAAAGTAACTATTCTAAATAACTTATTTTTAAAATTAATTTTATTATCCTACCCCCAGTTTTTTATTCTTTATAGATAATAACAGTAGAAACCGCATATTCCCTGCTATGTGAAATACTTATCTGTATTTTAAGGTCTTCTGCATGATTCAGAAGATTATTGTAAAGGGTAACAGTGGGCTTCCCCAGCTCATCATTAAGTATTTCCACATCATTTAAAGAAAAGCCCCTCACACCTGTTCCAAGTGCTTTTGAAACTGCCTCTTTTGCAGCAAATCTTCCGGCATAACTGGCATAGGGCTCCTTCTTCTTTTCTATATATTCTATTTCCTTTTCAGTATAAACTTTCCTTTTAAATGATGAAGTTCTGTTAATAGCTTCCCTTATCCTGCTTATTTCAATGATATCAGTTCCTATTCCGTATATTTCCATCATTTCTCCTTCAATCTACAGATTATATATTTTCTTGGCATTTTCAGTCGTAACTTTTATTACTTCCTCTACAGAGATTCCCTTTATTGCCGCTATTTCTTCAGCAACATATTTTGTATAGACAGGCTGATTTCTCTTTCCTCTAAAAGGTACAGGAGTCAAATAAGGGCAGTCTGTCTCGAGGACTATCCTATCAAGAGGCAATTCCTTTACCAGTTCCTTAGTTTTTTTATTATTTTTGAAAGTAACTGTTCCACCTACTCCTATATAATATCTGTTAAGAAAAGGCTTTGCCGCCTGAAAAGATCCAGGATAGCAGTGAAGTATACCTCCTACATTTGGATATTCCTTTAAAATATCAAGTGTATCCTGCAATGCTTCCCTTGTATGAATCACTATCGGTAATTTTACCCTTTCAGCAAGTTCTATCTGTCTTCTGAAACCTTCCTTCTGCACTTCTTCCGGATCTTCCATCCAGTGATAATCAAGTCCTATTTCTCCTATTGCAACAACCTTTTTTTCACTCAGTGCCAGTTTTTCCAGTTCCTTGTCGACTTCAGCGTTATATTTTTTAATATCTACAGGATGTATTCCAATCACTGCATGAACAAAATCATACTTATTTGCAAGTTCTATACTTTTCAATGAACTTTCCATATCAAAGCCAATACTTACTATTCCTTCCATCTGTTCCTCTATATTTTTCATGACATCATTAAAATCTTCCTGAAACTGCTCGTCATAAATATGTGTATGAGTATCTATTATTTTGGACATTTTCAATCCTTCCTTTACTATTAAATTCTATAATTTAAAATTTATATTTCTCTCAAATACTATTATTATCAGAACTATCACTTTCTAATGTTTCTTCATCTTTATATTCCCACTCTTCCTTATTTTTTTGGAAAATCATTTTCTTCTTTTCAGTTTCATATTCAAATTGATTATTATCTAACCTCTTTAACATTTCTTTCTGATATTCAGAAAAAATTATTGTATTTACTTTGATTTTTTCTTCATTAGATAAATTTTGAATTTTTTCTTTATCCAGTTCGTATCCTAATTTTTCAGAAACTTTATCTATCAATGTCTCCTCAAATTCATCAGAAAACATAACTTCGACCATATTTGGTGATTTTTCTATATAAATTACTTCTGCTTTATTTTTTGAAGAAAAGTTTACTCCCTCAATTTCAAAAATTGTTTTTTCATAAAACTTATTATTTAGTAAAATATCTGGTAGATTAACTTTCAAATTTTTCTCACCAGTTTCTAAATTAGTATTTTCTGAATATCGAATTATCTTATTTTTACTTTCTATCCTATCTGAAATTTTTTTATGAAAAACTTCTATAACTTTATCACTTTGACTTTTCATTTCAGTTTCTAATATTTTTAAACTCTTATTTTTAGTAATTTTAAAATTTTCTTTTTTTAGCTCAAATGAATGACTTAAAGAAAAAATAATAAAGAATAAAATTAATATTTTTCTCATAAGACTCCTTCTTTATAAACTTTATTATATGTAGATTTATTTTAATTTCTCATATCTTTTTGATAATTCGACAGCTCTTTCTTTTGTTGTTGCTATTAAAGATTCTGTATATGCCAGACCATAGCCTGTTCCGCAAAGTCTTTCTCCATTTACAGTATCGCAGAATGTGTTTGCTTCAGCTTTTGCCTTTTTATCTCTTTTTTTAATCCATGCTCTTTCTTCATCTCTAAGTTTCAACTGTTCATTTTTTGATAATTTTGCCATTAACAGTTTATAGACTTTATTTAATTCCTCATCCCAACCTTCATAAATAGCTGCTGCTGCATTTTTCATTTCTGCATTGCTTCCTCCAAATGATTTTTCCACACTCTTTTCTTTAATTTCCATTCTAATCATCATATCATCTTTATAACCTGCAAAACTGCTGATTGAAACTATTAAACTCACGGCCAAAATCATGATTTTTTTCATATAAATCACTCCCTAATATTGTTTGATTATTTTAAATTTGTGCTATTTAAAGTTTCTACCCCTTTTGTAGTCCATTGGTTATTAATTTTTTCCAAAACTACCTTCTGGCTATTGAGCTTATATTTCAAGTTATTGGAATCCAGGCTTTTTAAAATTTCATCTAAAGTAAGATAAAAATATATTTCATGCACTTTGCCTTTATCGTATTCAGAAAGCTGTGCATAAACTCCATTTTCACTATATATTTTTAATCCAGTCTCCTGTTCCAGCCTTTTCTTTATAAGTTCATTAAAATCATTTGTAGTTATCAGAGAAACTATGTCAGGTGTTTTTTCATCATAAAACGCTTCTATCTTATCCAATGATAAAAAATTAATTCTCTTTATTGTTATTGAAGATTTTTCCTTTATTTTTTTATTTATAACTTCATTTGTTGAAATTACACCTTGATCATCTCCGTAATTTAATTCAAACTTATTTTTATAATCCATGTCAATTACTTGATTTACAAGGTTTATAACTTCATTTTTCCTGTTTTCCATTTCTATTTTGGAAATATTCACACCTTTTTCCTTTGTAATTTTTACAGGAAAAACCATTACTGAAATTACAAGAAATAAAATTAGTATTTTTTTCATTCTCTATTATCTGATACATTTATTAAATGTACCTTTTCTCCTTTCAAATTTCACTATTCCGGATAATTTAAATTTCCCTCTCCCAAATTCTCCAGAGTTTCTTCCAGATACTTCTTAGCTTCATAATTAGCCATTGGCAAGTTCTGATCCAGATAATTTCCACATTCTATAGCTGTTGCACCAGGAATATCCCCTTTAAATTCAGCCATAAATTTATAAAGTTCCTTCATTAAATCAACTATATCCTTTGATTCAAGTTTTCCTTTAAGTATAAGGTAGAAACCTGTTCTGCATCCCATAGGCCCAAAGTATACTATTTGTTCTTTCCAAATTGGATGATTTCTTAAAAATGTCGCCCCCAGGTGTTCCATTGTATGCAATTCTGCAATATTTATTACCGGCTCCCTGTTTGGAAGTTTCATTCTTATGTCAAAACTTGTAAGATAATTTCCATTTATTTCATCAATTCTTGATACATAAAGTCCCCTGTTAAGTCTCACATGGTCAACTTGAAAACTTGCTATTCTTTCCATAACGGATTCTCCCTTCGTATATATCCCTGCTTCTGTACAGTTCTATTCCCTATATTTTTTAATCTGTTCTATCTTTTTATGTTTCTTGAAGCTTCTATAAGTAAATCCAGTGTTTCCACATAGCTGTATCCTTTTGAAGCTGTACTTTTTGGTAAAAGACTGGCAGCTGTCATTCCTGGTAATGTATTTACTTCCATGAAATAAGGTTTATCTCCTACTACCATAAAATCCACCCTTGCAAATCCTTCACATTTTACTGCATAGTAGCTGTCATAAGCAAATTTGTCTATTTCATTCTGTATTTCTTCAGGAAATTCAAATACAAATTCCCTTGCTCCACCTTCTGAATATTTAGATTCATAATCAAAATAATCTCCTGCAACAGCTTCTATTTTAACTGTCGGAAATACTTTTCCATCTATTACAGGTACACTTATTTCAGTTCCTGACAGCACTTCTTCCGCTAAAGCAGTTTTATCCATTGTATAAACCAGTTCAAGAGCTTTTTTAAATTCTTCCTCTGTTTCCACAAAACTTACTCCTATACTTGATCCTCCTGAGTTAGGCTTTACTATAATTCTGTCTCCAAGCTTTTCCTTTATTTCCTGAAAGTTATATCCTTCCCCTATTCTTATGGACACACCCTTTGCTGTTCTCACTCCATAAGTTTCCACAATTTTCTTTGTAAGTTCCTTATCTATGCAAAGTGCACTTGACATAACTCCAGGTCCGCCATAAGCTATTCCAAGGCTTTCCAGAATTGCCTGTACCCTTCCATCTTCTCCAAATATTCCATGTAACGCTATATATACAAAATCCAGGTCAAGATTTTCAAGTTTTTCAAATACTTCCCTTTCTGAGTTTATAACAATATCAAAAACTTCATATTTGTCCCTGTTAAGATTTTTAATAATTTCACTTCCTGTATTCATTGAAACTTCTCTTTCAGTGGAAACTCCACCTCTGATTACTCCTACCTTTAATAATTTTGACATTTTAAACATCCTCTCATTATATTATGATATTAAAATTATTTTTCTGTTTATAAAACTTTTTTAGTCGCCAGTTTTTACTTTATATCCTTAAAATCTTCTTCTGTAAAAACATATCTCTTACCGCAGAAATGACACTCTGCTTCTATTTTACCTTCTTCTTTAAGTATGTGTTCTATCTCCTCTTTACCTAAAGTTAGAATTCCTTTATAATATTTTTCCCTTGTACAGTTACATTTATATTCAATTTCAGATTCTTCAAGAATTTCATAATCTTCAACATATTTCTTTACATGAGCTCCTGACATTTCAGCCTCTTCTTCAACCACGGAAATATCTTCATACAGAAGTTCTATTATTCTTTCCGGAGTAAATCCACCTGAAAGAAGTTCCGTTATGCTTCTTATCTGTCTCAATTTATCTTCAAGCTTGTCTATAAAGCTATCTTCAACTCCCGGGAGCAGCTGTATTATATATCCTCCTGCCTTCTCCACTTCATTTCCATCTTCTGAAAGCTTAACTCCTAAAGCAACTACAGATTTTATCTGCTCTGAAATTAGGAAATAATGAGCCATTGTATCTGCTATGTCTTCTCCTGCAATATGTGTAAGACCCACAAAAGGTTCTTTTAATCCCATATCCCTGATTACCTGTAATGTTCCATTTCCTATAAATTTTATCTGACCCTGTTCGTTAGTTATAAATTCACCATTTTCATTTATCAGACCGTTTATTTTTTCTTCCTCAATGGCTCCCACATATCCCTTTACTTCACCTTTTTTATTTCCTGTAGCAAGCATATTTCCGTATGGACCGTCTCCATTCGTCTTTAACGTAATAAGGTCATTTTCCCCTTTTAAGTCCTTTCCCATCATTGCAGTCACTGTTAACAGTTTCCCAAACAATGTTGTTGCAACCGGATCAGTACCATGTATTCTTTTTGCTTCCTTTACAATTTCTGTAGAATCACATACAAAAAATCTTGCACATTTACTTGTTCCTCTTATTAGTTTTGATTTATTTTCCATTCTTCTATTTCCTTTTCTATTTTATATATTTTCAAATAAAAATACCGCCCACTTTCATCGCCTATGCGACTTAGAGTTGGGCGATACACCTCTTTATTTATAGCTTATTTACCATTATTTTCTATTTTTGGTTCATTTGGCTTTTGCGTATCTCCTGCGTTTGGACCGTCTTCAGATACTCCTGTCTGCTGTTCCTGCTCATTATCATCTAAATTACCAGGATTTTGTAATGTTGTTATCAGTTTTCCAAGTAAAACATCCATATTTTCAGGTGTTATTTCTATTTTATTTCCATTTTCAGTTTTTACAACTACAAAATCTGTAGTGTATGTAGATTTTGGAACATTTTTTGATTCAATAATACTTTTAAACTCATCTTCAGATGATGTGTTATTGCTGCTTCCATTAGAAAACGTATCCTGCAGCATTTTTTCAAACATTTTTTTAAACACTTTTTTTACATCAATATTTTTTATTTCCACTGTAACAACTGATGTATTTGCATCCTGCTTTTCAGTTTTTACTATTTTGTATTCCAGATTTTCAAATAATTTTTCAAAAAGCAGCTGCTGTGTCTTATTATTATATTCCAAATGCATATTTCCTTCGGCATCCTGATTTACAACATAATCCTTAAATGCTTTTTCAATTTTCTTTTCTTTAACATTATCTATAAATTTTGATACAACTGTTTCCGGCTTGCTACCACAGCTTACAGTTAATATAAGTAACAAAATTCCTATTAGTAATTTCTTCATTTATTACTCCCTCTTCTTTCATTTATTTAATCCATTTTACATTATTTGAAATAACAAGTCAAGAAAAGAATTAAAATAAACTTTAGCCTTTGAGTTTTTCCAATTCCTTTTCCAGTTTCTTAAATTTTTTAACCAGTTCAGGAACTTTACCCATTGACATTTTTATTCTTAAATCCTCCATATGTTCCCTTAAAGGATATCCTGACATTTTACTTCCATCAGGCACATCATTTGTAACTCCTGATCTTGCGGCAATTATTACGTTATTTCCTATTTTAAGATGCCCTGCAACTCCTACCTGCCCTGCAAGTGTTGTATTATCTCCCACTTCAACACTTCCGGAAATTCCTGTCTGAGCCACTATAAAACAGTTTTCTCCAATGATATCATTGTGGGCTATATGTACGAGGTTGTCTATCTTTGTTCCTTTTTTTATAATTGTATCTCCTATTGTCCCTCTATCTATGCAGGTATTTGCTCCTATTTCAACTTCCTCTTCAATAATAACATTTCCAATCTGTTCGATTTTTATGTTATTTCCATTAACTTTTACAAATCCAAATCCATCAGATCCTATAACTGCTCCCGGCTGAATTATAGAACCTTTTCCAATTTTAGTAAATTCCCTCACCGTAACATTGGAATAGATAATACAGTTATCTTCTATCACAGTTCCTTCAAATATTGAAACATTAGGATAAATGACAACATTCTTTCCTATTTTTACATTATGCCCGATGTAAGTATTTACAGGAGAAACAGTAGCAGTTTCATCTATTACTGCTGAATCTTCCCTCTGCTTCTGAAATGGCTGAATTTTCGGCTTAAAGTAATTCAGAAGAATAGGCATCAACTCCCTTGGATTACTGCTTACAGTAATATAAGTCCTGTCAGCAGGCAGTCCTTCCATAAGGGGAACAATAATCGCCCCCGCTTTACATTTATCAATATTTTTCAACATTTTTTCATCAGCTGCGAAAGTAATTTCATCTTCTGTAGCATGAAAAAAAGGTGATAATCTAAGAAAACTTAGATTATCATTTCCTTTTATCTCACCTTTTATTAATTTCGCTATTTCTTTTATATTATACATTTGAAACAACTCCTTTAATATTAGAATGTCTGTCCAAAACTGAAGTAGAATTCTCCTCCTGTTTTTTGTCCGCCTTTTTCTTCCGGATCAAGTGGCCAACCATAATCAAATCTTAATGGTCCAATTGGTGTGTTAAGTCTTATTCCTACTCCTACACCTTTTTTAAGATCTGCAAACTTACTTGCACCATGTCTGTCAGGTGTGTTTATTTTTCTACCTCCGACTACTGTAGATTTCTGCCAGGCATTTCCTATATCAAAGAAAGTAACAAACTGTAATGTTTTATTTATTTGTGTTCTATTTTCAACTGTTGCATGGAATTTATTAAATCCTTCAAATTTTCCATATTCATATCCTCTTAATGTTTCAGCTCCACCTATACTGAATCTTAACGCATCCGGTGTTCCACTTCCTGTAGATCCCCATACAACTCTGTAGGCCATAACGTTTTTATCTTTAAAGAAAGTATGATGGTAAGCTCTTAAATCTGCTTCAAATTGATCATATTTTCTTTTATCTTTTATAAGATCTCCCTTTTCATAAGTTAATGTAGAGTAAATCCCTTTTGTTGGTGCAAAAGAATTATCTCTTGAATCATAAATCAAACTTGGAGTAAGCGCAATAAGATTATATTTATCATTTATCTGTTTTGATCCTAAAATTTCCTTATAATGATCATATCTTGCAGACAATCTTACATATATCTTGTCATTCAATCCTTTTCCTATCGTCCATCTAGTTCCTATTTTTCTTACTTTTTCAACATCTAACGGACCGGCATTGTCATCTACTGACTCCCTCCAGTAAATAGATCCTCCAGCCTGAATTCTTTCAGTATTTCTAATCCATGGATCAAACCAGCTTATGTCAAATGTTTTATCCCCTTTATTTGATGCTTCCAGGTTAATAGATGCTTCCTGACCTCTTCCAAGGAAGTTTGTATCTGCCAGTTTCAGTCCTCCTACTAGTCCTACCGATGTACCATATGAGATACTTCCATTTATTGTAGTTGTAGGTCTTTCTTCTACAAGGAATTCTACAGATCTTGCGTTAGGATCAGTTTCACTACCGCTTACAACAGGTTCTATTGAAGTAAATATCCCTGTTCTATATAAATCTCTTATTGTTGCTTCTACGTTTTTAGCTTCAAGTATTTCTCCAGGTTTTACAGACTGTGATCTTTCAAATATATAAGGTTTTGTTCTCAATTTTGCTTTATATTCTGTTGTTCTTTCATTTTCTCTTTTTGAATTTACCTTTTTAAATACAACAGAATCAACCATTCCTTCTGTAAGTCCTATTTTTATATCTCCCTCTTTAGAAACATTGATTGTTTCTATTCTGGCAGTTGTGTATCCACCTTTATTGTAAAGTTTTACAATTCCGTTGTTATCAGGATTTAGTAAGTTCCCATTTAATATTTCTCCTTCTTTTATTCCTAATGCCTGTTCAAGCTGAGCTTCAGTGAACAGGGTATTTCCTGATATTTCAATATCCTTTACTATTGGGTTTTCTTCTACGATATAAGTAATAGCTACAGTATTGTTAGCTTCCCTGTCTACTGAAGGTTCTACAGAAGCGAAAAGTCCTGTCTGGAATATTTTCTGAGCACCATCTATTGCTTCCTGAGGTACGAACTGATCCCCTTCTTTTACCTTAACATTTTTTAAAGCTTCTTCCTTACTTATTTTTTCAAGTCCCTTTACATCTACTTTTGACACTACAAATTCTGTTTTTTTAGTTAAATCCTGAGCTGTCTCCGCTCTTTGGGCAGCTTCAAGCGCGTTTGCAGTTTCATCAACTTCCACCACAAGATTTACAGTATCCCCTTCCTGCTGTGGATAGACATTGACATTTGAAATATAATTCAATCTTTTTAATGCAAGATATATTTCGCTTAAACTTTTATTAGAATAAACGTCCCCTTCTTTTACAGGAATTTTTTCCCTCAGGAATTCTTCCGGAATTTCTTTCAATTGTGAAAACTGAATAGTTCCAACTTTTAAATTTTCCTTTTCAGCTGCTTTTGTTATTCCGTTCATTGATAAAAATAATGTAACCGTTATAATGAAAGCGTAAATTTTGTTTCTCATTGTCTCCTCCTAATTATTTAGATAAAGTCTCTAATTTTTTTCTATGAAATAATTTTTTCCATAAATCTCCGAAAGAATCTGCTTTTGTTGAAAAATCAACTCCAAAATAATAATTTAAATCATTTTTGGGTTTGAAATTCGTGCTTTCATCCCTCTTAGTTATGGTTTCTCCACCAATCTTAAGTTCCAATCCTTCTAACACGTTATAGTTTATCCAGGCGTTATATCCAACCGGATTGGATGTATTTCCATTTTCCGTCTTTGTCTGGAACGGGAATTTTAACTGTAAATTCCAGAACCATTTGTCTTTGTAAAGGTTGTCCTGAATGTATAAAGTAGTAGCCCCGCTGTACTCTCCTGTCTTTTCAGATTTCTTAAAATCAGTTGACACAGATACGTTACTTAATCCAAATGTCTCCCCAATTTTACCAGTTACTGGCGAAAAAATCAACTCATTTAATGCAGTATTTATTACAGAGCCTATTACAACTGCTCCGTCCTGGCTTGTATCAGCTGTTTTATTATCCTGATTATTTCCTTTTGATGCTGTGTTAAATGCCAGCAGTGAAACTATCTGTTCCTTTGAAAGTCCTGAATCAGAAGAAAATTCTATAACAGGATTGCTTGGTTTTCCTGTAACTGATACTTCGATTCTTTCCTTACCAACTTTTGTACTTGCATTAAATACTATAAATGGGTCTATCTGAAGCGTACTTCCTGATGACTGCTCAGGAAATCTTATTTCTGCATTATTAATTTTAAAACGGTTATTATTCAGTAAAAAAGATCCCTGTTTTATTATAAATTCTCCTGTCAGTCCTACTTCACCATTTTCGTACAATACCTTACTTTCTCCTGAAATACCTCCTTTAATATTTTTTACAAGAGTCATGTTAGGAATATTTAGCTTCACATCCTTGCTTGTCCTCAAGTTTATATCTACTGTATACTGTTTAAGTATCTTGTCTATTACCTCTTCGACAATCCCTTCAACTATAGTTTTGTTTTTCAGAATTTTTTCCTCTTCTTCTGTAGACAAGGCTTTCTTTTCCTCCCCTCCAAAACTAGGTATTGCCCTTATTTCACCGGACTCTGCAGTTATATTACCAAACAGGTGGTTTTCTGTAAATACTATATCTCCTGTTAGAACTGCATCTATATCCTCACCGTATCTCACTTTTACACTATTGAGAGAGGTATTCAGTTCAAATTTTCCAAGTTCCAGTCTCTTAGTTCTCATAAAATCTTCCGGAATTACAGGAACATCAAGGTTTCCATCAACTGTAAATGTTCCTCCGTTATAACCTCCATCAAGCCTGTTTACATTCAGCTTTCTGTTGTCAACACTTATGTCGGCATTTACATTATCGACTAAAGTTATTCCATCCTTTGTTTTGTAATTAAAGTTATTTAGCAGAACTGTCCCTACTGTCTGCTCCGGTGAAAACACAATATCTATGTCTGCTATTCCACCTGCTTCTTTTATATTCTTATCAAGGCCAAGAAAATCAAGGTTAAAGTTTTTAGCAAGTGCTGATATATTATAATTTATAGGGGAGAAGTTAAAATATCCGTTTAAAAGTAATGGATTTTTTTCATATTCCAGATAAAACTGTCCTATATTTACTCCCTTATTATTGGCACTGACATCCACATCAAGGTGTTCCACAGGGAATCCGCTTAATGTTACTTTATCAGAATTAATTGTCATTCCTGTTGAAAAATTTTCAGGCTTTCCATTAAAGAAAAAATCAAGAGTTATATCCCCGCTATATCCTTTATCCTTCAAATCCTGTACTGAATCCAGAGAAAATTTCTGATTTTCAAGTTTATAGTCAATATCTATATTTTCCAGATCAAACTTTGTGTTTGTCCTGAAAAGTTCTTCATCGTTATCCCCTCTGACAATAAGATCCTTAACATTAAAAGTTCCATATTTAAAGAGCTTATCTACATTTCCATCTGAATATTCCAGTTCTGCATTTAATGAAGGTACTTTGTAGCCTTTATAGCTTATATTACCGAAATTTACATTTCCTGACAGATTAAACTTATTTAAATCCCCTTTAAGAGATAATTCAGAGAATGTTCCAAATGTCAAATCATTAAATTTAAACAGTTTTGGAATATCAGGTTCTGTCAGACTCAGTTTTAAATCTGCAAGACCTGTTTTCATATCATAAGTTCCAGCTATTTGATTCTCCCTCAAGCTGAACTTCCTAAAATTCAGTACACTTTTACTTATATCTATTATACCTTCCGTATCTCCTATATAAGTTGAATCTATTGTCGTTTTAGAAGGCTGTAGAACTATGCTTCCGGACATATTTTCCAGAGGACCGTCTACATTCATTGCTGCATCCTTAATATAGAGATTTACTTCAGGTTTAATATTATTGTATACTACATAGTCCTTCAATTCAGAATTTATTCTTATATTTCCATTTTTCATATTAAATGAACCACTTGCCTGTAACTTATCATTACTTATATTTGAAATATGAACAACGTTATTTTTTATGTTTAAATTCCCCGAAACATTTTTCAGTCTCTGGTATCCTACCCATAATTCAGACATTTTAGCATTTATATCTAAATTTAGGCTTAGCAAATCATTGATTTTACCCTTAGCGTGAAGCTGTTCATATTCTACAATGTACTCTCCATAAGGGCTGTAAAGCTCATAATTACCCGACAGCTTATCACCATTTCCTGAAATATTTGCTGTTACTGTCATAGGTAATTTAGCTTTGTCTAGACCTTTCAGATTAAATCCGTAGGCTCTCAGAAGTTTTGCAACATCAATTCTTCCCTTTTCAGTTGTTTTAATTTTATATGAATGTTTCATATCTGCAGTTGTTATTCCTGAAACTCTTAAATTCTGTCCTTTTGCATTTACATCTGCATTTACATTGTAGGAACCATTTTTTACATTTACATCTGCATTTATCAAATCAAAATATTTATTATCCCTGCTCTTTAATTTTGCATGTATGTTTCCTGACTGCAAAATATTTTTATTATTAAATTTTAGGACAAGATTATTTACCTTAGGATTTACATCATAGGAATTTCCTCCATAATTTACCGTCAGATAATCCCTTCCAGTTGCATTTATATTCATCTGCTGATCTTGTACATTTATAACATAGTTTCCTGAAATCTCATTTGAGTTGAAATTTCCTGTTATTATATTTTCTTTATTTATTGATGCTTCTCCTGTTATCCGGGCTACACTGTAATCAGATCCCCTGTTTGTTATGATGTAATTTCCGTTACCTCGTTTTTCTTTTACATTATAAGTAAACTTTGGTACAAGAACATCATTTTTCACTTTAAATCCACTTATTGCTTCATCAAAATGGAATGCTGTATTTTCCAGCGTCAGAATCTGTTCCTTAGACATTTTCAGCGATGTCTTTAAATCTTTGAACCTGTAATTTGCAAGTGTTATCTGAGGTGAAGAAAATTTACCGTCCAGTGTAAATTCCTTCGACTGTACATTTACAGCCGCATCAAGTTCCCCAGTTACATTTCCACTGGCATTGACATTGAAATCCTTTATAACCTTATACCTTGCAATTTCCTTAAATGGAACATTGTCAGTTGTCAATTTTATATTGACATTTTGTTTTGGTATGCTGTAATTCATTTTAAATGTTACAGGATGGTTTTCTATGGAGGTTTTTGCATCAACTGTAATGTCATCATTTTTCATATCTATTACTGCATCAATATTTTCAATATCTCCATCAAAGTCATCATATTGAACTGTCCCATTTTTCACATCTAATTTACCTTTTACCTTCATTACACTTTCTTTATGTTTCTGGGTTAACTCCAGATTTCCTGTAAGTACACCTTTTTTAGCCTTTATCATATCCAGTGGAACATACTGTCCCAGACTTTCTGTCACATTGACATTTTTAAATTCAAACCCCAGATGAAATTCCTTCTTTTTAGGATCCGTATTTTTAGTCCTGTCAAACATTGATTTAAAAGACTGTAAAGTATTTACCTTTTGATCAAGAAATACTTTTATGCTTTCATCCCCGTCACTTCCTTTTGCCTCAAGTGAAAATCCCCTTGACTTGGAAACTTCCAGATATCCATTTACATTTTTTAGGGTTTTGGCTATTTTTTTCTCGTAACTTGTATCAGTATAATTTAACACAGAATTATAGAAATACAGTTTTCCCAGCCTATTTGTATTATCATAAGTAACCTGCTTCTTATCGTTAGGCTTTAATATATTAAATACATTAAACTTATTCTGGGGATATCTGTCAAGATTGACGGTTGCATTAGAAACCTCTATTTTTGATAATCTCGAAGGAAGCATGAGATTTATTTTTGCAGTGGCTTTTTTAGCATCTATGACTATGTTTCCCGACTGATCCTTTACTTTCAAGTCATCTATTCTTAATTTTCCAAATCCTTCAAGTTCCACTTTCTTAAATTCAACATTTAAACCTGAAGTTTTCAGTATGTAACCAAGTATTCCCTTAAAATTATTTGTGGAAATATATCCCCTGATTATAAATAGAGATAACAAAAGAGGGATAAATGCAATTAAAGTTTTTCTTATATATTTCATTTTTACCTCCTTCTTTTTTATCTCATTTTCATATTTATTTTATCTTATTATATTATACATTACTTATATCATACTTAGCATTTTTCCTGTATTGTTTTTTAATCAAAATTAATATCCAGCAATCCTATTATTCTTTCCAGCTCCTCATAATCATGGAATTTTATTTCTATTTTACCGTTTCCATGTAAATTCCCCTTTATTTCTACACTGCTTTCAAAAAATTCCCTCAATTTACCTTCCAGAAATAATTTTTCACCGTCTTTTTCTTCGTAACCTTCTTCATATCCATTATATTCTTTTTCAGAAAAATCATTATTTTCCTTGTCAGTCAGATTTTTATTCTGTGATTTGTTTTCTGATTCTTTTCCTCTGCTATCTAAACTACCAGATAAAGCATCTGAAGAATTCCCTTTATTTATAAGGAATTTTACTCTTCTTTCTGTTTCCCTGACAGAATACCCCTTATTTATTATTTCTTTTGCCGCTGCTTCTATTTTCTTTTCATCAGACAGGCTTAAAAGGGTTCTTGCATGGCCATAGGATATCTCACCTTTTTTTACCATTTCCTTTACACTTGCAGGAAGTTTTAAAATCCTCATTTTATTTGAAACTGAAGACCTTGTCTTGCCCAGCTTTTCCGAAAGTTTTTCCTGAGTGTATCCATAAACCTCCATAAGCATCAGGTAGGATTCTGCTTCTTCTATCGGATTAAGATTTTCACGCTGAATATTTTCAAGGACAGAAAGCTCATATCCTCTGGCGTCACCAACATTCATTTCTATAACAGGTATACTTTCCATTCCAAGTTCTCTGCATGCACGGTAACGTCTTTCTCCTGCTACAATTTCATATTTCCCGTTTGAAATTTTTCTTACTGTAATCGGCTGAAGTAATCCACTATTTTTTATTGAATCCTTCAGTTCGGACATTTTCCCATTATCAAAATATTTTCTCGGCTGATTACTATTTGTAACAATTTTATCTATTTTTAAATTCAGAAGTTTCATAATCCCTCTTTTTTCCATTTTTCATATTTTAAATTTTATCGGCATTATTTATTACACTTAAACCTTTTACAAACTTAATTCCTGCTTACAGAATAAATTGCCTTTGAGTCCCTTGAAGCCGCCCTTGCTGATAATATTCCTACAATTACTGTAACAAGCAGGGCAATCAGAAAGTAAGGGCTAAACCACACACTTCCCCTGACATCCGGATTTAGGCTCATATAAGTCGAAAGCTGTTCCGCCGCTTCAAAAAAACTTGAAGAAACTCCTTCAGCCCTAAGTCCATCCCTAAAGTGAAAAACAACAGTTATAAAGTGCGATGTGGCAATTACAATACTTGAAGCCAGCACAAACAACGCTGAACCCATTGCCCCCATTTTCTTTGTAAAAAAAGTATATCCGGCTATTCCACCAAACAGAATTACTACTACAGCAACTGCGCCAAGATAGCCTAACGCTCCTATAATAACCCATAAAATCCCACCGACAGAAGCTCCTAAAAGACTTCCTATAAATCCTAGAATATGATTTTCCTTTTTTGAAGTCATTTCTTCCTTATTTTTTTCAAGCTCTTCCAGTCTTGTCTTATGGCAATTTTCACATATATAATCTATTTCAGACTCATTTTTTATAACCTGTGTCGCCTTTATGTCTGCTTCTTCAGGTGAAGCACCGCAGAAGGCACAGCAGCTGACTGTTTCTTCCTTTTCCAGAAAATCTATTATTTTATTCAGTATGCTTTCAATATCTTCATATAATTTTTTTGATTTTCCTTCATCTACGATAACTTCTATATAATTTTTTTTGACCTCTGCTTTTTTTATTCCTGAAAACTCTTTTTTTAATTCATCCAGTAGGCTGTTAATCTTGCTTCTGTCTGTTTTTTCATCTATATTTACCTTTACAATATAGTCTCTCAAATCCACCAAAACACTAACATAGTAATCTTTTATTTTACCCTTCACAGCTTCCATTGTTTCTAAAAAACTTAGCTGTTCATCTATAAGTTCCAAATCATAATTTCCTGCCAATGTCTTCAAAATCTTCATTTTTTATCCCCTTCATATTTTTTTACAGAAAGCATACTTCCTGTAATTTCTTCATTTTTTAATTCATTTTATTACTCTTCTACAAAGGTTTCTTTGACGGAATCCCTGTTTTTCTTGGGTATTTTCCATCTGTTTTCTTTAATTTTCTTATTTCGAATACTATTCTTTCATCTCCACTTTCAGGAAGATTAAACTTATGTATATTTTCTACTGATGCATTTAGTTTCTTTAAAGCATTTCCTGACTCTTCCAGCTCATTAAGATTCAGTTTCTGAGGTAAAAATCTTCCATTCACTTTTAAGAAGGGTATCATATACTCCAGTATTATTCTTAAATTTGCCACTCCTCTGCAAAGGGCGGCATCAAAGCTTTCCCTTTTGTTCTTTATAAGCTCTTCAGCCCTTTCAGAACTGGTTTTTACATTTTTAATATTTAATTTTTCTATGACTTCGTTTATAAAATCAATCTTTTTCCTTACTGAATCCACAAGTAAAAATTTCTTTTCAGGATAGTATATTGCAAGGACAAGTCCGGGAAATCCAGCTCCTGTTCCTACATCTATTAATTTCTGTTCTTCCTTTTGTATCACTTCAGTCAGCAACAGACTGTCAATAAAATGTTTCTCTGTCATTCCTTTTTTATCCCTTATTGCAGTAAGGTTCATTATTTTGTTTTTTTCATGCATAAGTTCAAGGAATCCGAGCATTTTTTCCTTTTTTTCCTCGTCAACTGAAATTCCTGATTTCAAAAGAAGTTCATTGAAATAGTTTCTTATTTCATCATCAATTGCTATATTATTATTTTCCATAATTTCCCATACTTTCAATAATTATTTGTATTACAGGTTTTTTTATCCTTTTTATCTATATTTTACAAAATTTCCTATCAGTAGTAATACTACTGTTTTAAAACTCCTTCAAGATACATAAGCAGTACAGATATATCTGCAGGAGTAACTCCGGATATTCTCGAAGCCTGCCCTACATTATATGGAGCTTTTTCCTTTAATCTCTGCTTTGCTTCAAGTGTTATCCCCTTCATGCCGTCATAGTCAAAATCTTTAGGAATTTTCTTATCATCCAGCTTTTTCTGTCTGTCCATTATCTGTTTTGCTTTTGCAATATACCCTTCATACTTAACCTGTACTTCTATCTGGTATTCTGTATCTTCATCAAAGCTAAGATTAGGAATATTTTCCATAATTTCTGCAATATATTTTATATCATTATAAGTAACCTTCGGACGTCTCAGAATTTCCTTCAATGTTGTTCCACTTTTCAGGGATTCATCATATCTTTCAAGTACTTCTGCCAGTCTTTTATTGCTTATTCCTAACTTTATATTTTCAAGATTTTCTATTGTTTCTGCGACATTTTTCTTTTTTTCCTCTATCCTGTCATAATATTTCTTTTCAAGTAATCCTATTTTATAGGCTTTTTCAGATAATCTGATGTCAGCGTTATCTTCCCTTAAAATAAGCCTAAATTCTGATCTTGCTGTAAACATTCTATATGGCTCAAAAAGTTCCTTATTTATAAGGTCGTCTATCATTGTTCCTATGTAAGAACTTTCCCTATCCAGAATAAAAGGTTCTTCTCCTTTAATTTTAAGGGCCGCATTTATTCCGGCTACAATTCCCTGAGCGGCAGCTTCTTCATAACCGCTTGTTCCGTTTATCTGCCCTGCAAGATAGAGACCCTTAACTCTTTTTGTTTCAAGAGTGTAGTCAAGCTCCTGAGGATTTACAATATCATACTCCACCGCATATCCGTATCTCATTATATGGGCATTTTCAAGCCCAGCTATTGTATTTACTATTTTCTGCTGGTATTCTGCAGGATAGCTTGTAGACAGTCCACTTATATAAACCTCTGATGTGTCAAAACCTTCAGGTTCCAGAAACAGATGATGACTATCCTTTTCATGAAATTTCACAACCTTGTCCTCGATTGACGGACAGTATCTCGGTCCTGTACTCTGTATGCTTCCATTGTACATTGGAGCCTTGTCCAGATTATCCAGTATTATTTTATGTGCTTCAAGGTTAGTTCTAGTCAGATAGCATGAAAGCTGTGGTTTTTCAAGTACTTCCTCATCGGGAGTTCTCATTGAAAATTTTAATGCAGCTCCAACTTCTCCCGGCTGTACTTCAAGCTTTGAAGTATCAAGTGTTCTTATATCTATTCTTGGAGGGGTTCCAGTTTTGAACCTGTCCATTTTAAAGCCTAATGCCTTCAATGAATCCGTAAGTTCTTCAGAAGAAAGCTCTCCCATTCTTCCACCTTTTATTCTTTTTTCTCCAATATACATAAGCCCTCTTAAGAATGTCCCAGTTGCTACAATTACGGCTTTAGCTCTAAAATCAAGTCCTGTCTTTGTTCTTATTCCTTTTATCTCTCCGTTTTCAACGACAAGTTCAGTTACAATATCCTGAACTGTATCAAGATTTTCCTGATTTTCAAGAGTTTTTTTCATTTCCCTTGCATATATTTTCCTGTCAGACTGTGCTCTTAAAGATCTTACTGCAGGTCCTTTTTTTGTATTTAATATTCTCATCTGGACAAAACTTTTGTCCATGTTTCTTCCCATTTCTCCGCCTAATGCGTCAACTTCCTTTACTAGATGACTTTTTGCAGGTCCTCCTACAGAAGGATTGCATGACATTACACCTATATTATCAAGAGTTATTGTAAAAACCGCAGTTTTCATGCCTAACCTTGCACAAGCCAGTGAAGCCTCTATTCCTGCATGACCTGCCCCTATTACAATAACGTCATATTCTCTCATTCTGATTTTTTCTCCTTATTTCCTATTTAAAATTTATTTATTTTTGTAATTTATTTCAATATTTCTTCTATATTTTTCATAATTTTCTGTACTCTATATTATACAGTATTAATCTCTTTTTTTCAAATAAAAATAGGGAAATGCAGTCATTATTTTTAAATTGCACTTCCCTATTATATTAATTATTCTAAATTACTGATTTATTCAATTATTTCGAATACTTCAGAAAGATTCTGCCTTGTTTTTACAGGCTGTTCTTCATCACGGTAACCAAAACTTACCATGTATGAAAGTCCATATTCATTAAGATCCAATATTCCTCTGTCACTTAAATATTTCTCAGCCGCTTCCCTTTCAAATCCTTCTATCGCACAGCTGTCTATTCCCAGATAAGCTGCCGTTGTCATCATATTCCCAAGAACAATGTATGTCTGCTTTGATGCCCAGTCAAAAAGACTTCTTTCGCTTTCAAGCAGTTTGAAATGTTTTTCCTGAAATCCTCCAAATTTTTCTTTTATTACAGCCTTCATTTCTTCAGGAACCTTTTTCACATCCTCAAGCATATGTTCCATATGTTTACTGTCTGCCGTAACTCCTTTTCGTGCAAGAACTATTACAATATGACTGGCTCCATTAATGCTGTTTATTGCTCCCCACGCAAACTCCTTAAAATCTTCCTTCATTTTTTCATTTTTCAGAAGCAGGAATTTCCATGGCTCAAGTCCGAATGAACTTGGTGAAAGCCTTGCAGATTCCATAATTGTATTAAAATCTTCATCACTGACTTTTCTATTTTTGTCAAATTTCTTACACGCATATCTGTAATTAAATACATCTATTATTTCCTGATTTTTCGATTTCATAAAATCTCACTCCTATTTTCCCATGTACATATCTCTTAAGAAATATTCTCCTCCAATTGAAAGGAATGTAATATCCTTTACTTCAGGATTTACCAGATATCTTTTCTGTCTTTGGAACAGAACTGCTACCGGTACTTCTTCAGAAATAATTTTTTCCATTTCTATCATTGCAGGAACTCTCACTTTAGGATCAGCTGTACTCTTTGCAATTTTTACAAGTTCATCATATCTTGCATTTTTATAATCTCCACGGTTGTTTGCATTTTTAGAATCAAACAAATCAAGATATGTTATAGGATCTAAGAAATCCCCAGTCCAGTTATGTAATGTTATCTGGTAGTTTCTCTGTTTAGTTTTCTGAACTCTTTCCTTACCTTTTACAACGCTTAATTTCAAGTCTATTCCAAGATTATTTTTTAAGCTTGCCTGAATAAATTCAGATATAACCTTTGTATTTGCCCCTTCCCCAAAAACTAATTCTATAGATGGGAACTGCTGCATTCCTTCTTCTTTAAGTCCTTCAGCAAGTAATTTCTTAGCTTCTTCAGGATTGTATCCAGGTAATGAAGTAGGCACTTCTTCAGCGAAGTCCTTTTCAAGTCCTTTTATTCCAATTCCTGAAGGAACAAATGATTTTACATTCTTTTCTGAATTATCCAGTGTTTTTTGAACAAGTTCTTCCTTGTTTATAGCCATTGATATCGCTTTTCTTACTTTTGCATTATTTAAAGGTTTTACGTTAGTGTTAAACAGAAGATACCACATTCCCCCGTCATTTGCCTGTACCAGTTCAGGTTTTCCTTTAAATTCTTTTGACTGTTCAAAGTTTACTGCCGTAACATCAACTTCACCATTTTTAAAGTTACTTGCGGCTACGTCTGAATCAATAAGCTTCAACACAATTTTTTCTGTCTTAACATTTTTTGCATCCCAGTAATCAGGATTTTTTTCAAAAACGAATTTTGAGTTATGAACCCACTCTTTTAATAAATAAGGCCCAGAAGATATTGTCTTATCAGCTTCCATAAAATACTTGTCCTTAACTTCTCCGTAGAATTTTTCATTTAATGGCATATATGCCTTAAATGTTACTAAATCATCAAAGTATGGAGTTGGTGCTTCCAACGTAACTTCAAGTGTTTTATCATCTACAACTTTAATTCCAACTTCATCTGCACTAACTTTCTTTGAGTTGAAAGCTTCCCCATTTTTTATTGGGAATAACAGATTTGCATTTCCTGCCCCTGTTGCAGGGTCAAGCGCTCTTAACCATCCTGCTCTGAAATCCTTTGCAGTAATAGGATCTCCATTTGACCATTTTAATCCGTCTCTAAGATGGAATGTCCATTTTAGGCCGTCAGGTGTAGTTTCCCATTTTTCAGCAAGTCCTGCTACCGACTTACCATTTTTGTCCTTTCTTAAAAGTCCTTCCATTACAAGTTCATCTACTGTTCCTCCTGCTACATCCGTAGTTATCTGCGGATCAATTGATGAAGGTTCCGTTCTCAGGTTTATTGTAACTTCCCCACCTTTAGAACCTCCTCCACAGGCAACCATGAATACCATCATTGATAATAATAATAAAAATTTTTTCATGTTCCCTCCTTAATTTTTTCACTTTCATTTTTTATAATATTTTCTATTATACATTATAATTCAATATTTTTCTATAAATATTATATCATTCATTATATATTTATATATTTCCATTTATAAAAATAATAATATCCTGTATCATTATATCAGTTTATGCTCCAACAAAAATGAAGTTTCCACAAAATGCCCGGGCTTATACTCTGTAAGTTCGGATTCTTCAGGTATAAAGTTTATTTCAGATACATCACCGACAGGACTTCTTAGATACGTTTCCTCCATTTCCACTTTTTCATGCCTTGTAAAATCGGGATCTGCCACCGGAACGGCGGAAATCAGTGATTTTGTATAACTGTGGACTGGATTGTTATACACATCTTCAGGTTTTCCAAGCTCTACAACTTTTCCCCTGTACATTACTGCCACCCTGTCTGAAATATATTTTACCATTGACAAATCATGGGCAATAAAAAGAAGTGTCAGATTACGCTGTTTCTGTAAATCTTTCAGAAGGTTTACAACCTGTGCCTGTATGGAAACATCAAGGGCAGAAATAGGTTCATCACATACAAGGATTTCAGGATCTACTCCCAAGGCCCTTGCAATTCCTATCCTCTGTCTCTGTCCTCCTGAAAATTCATGCGGAAATCTGCTGGCATGCTCCCTGTTAAGTCCCACAATTTCAAGAAGGCTATATACTTTTTCCATTCTTTCCTTTTTTGAACTTGCCAGTTTATGAATATCTATCCCTTCTGCAACAATATCTCCCACTGTCATTCTTGGATTTAGTGAAGCCTGGGGATCCTGAAATATCATCTGTATTTTCTTGGTAAATTCCTTTATGCTGTAACTTTCTGCAGGTTTCCCACCAACTAAAATATCTCCTGCCGTTTTCGGATAAAGTCTGCTTACAGTACGTCCAAGGGTTGTCTTTCCTGAACCTGATTCTCCTACAAGACTTAAAACTTCTCCCCTGTAAATATCCATTGTCACATTATCTACAGCCTTCAGAACCTGTTTTTTCTTCATTGGAAAATACTTCTTCAGATTTTTCATTTCAATAATTTTTTCTTTTCCAGTTTCCTTTTCATTTATTCCGGCCATTACTTTTCTCCCCCTTCCCCATTATTTTCAAAAGGATTTTTCACTTCCGGTGCCCCTTTTACATAAAGCCATGACTTTACAAAATGACCATTTCCCAAATCTATCATAGGCGGTTTTTTTTCATAGTCAATTTTCATTGCATATTCCGATCTTGGAGCAAAAGGGTCTCCTACAGGTGGTTTTAAAAGATCTGGCGGTGTCCCAGGTATTGATTCAAGCTTTTCACCACTTGCCATGTCAAGTCTTGGTAATGATTTCAGAAGTCCCCACGTATATGGATGTTTCGGATGTTTAAACAGTTCCCTTACAGGAGCTTCTTCAAGCTTTTCCCCTGCATACATGACTATTACCCTGTCAGCTGTTTCTGCAACTACTCCCAAATCATGAGTTATAAGTATTACACCTATATTAAGTTCTTTTTTCAGACTATTTATCAAATCAAGTATCTGAGCCTGTATTGTAACATCAAGTGCTGTTGTAGGCTCATCACATATTAGCAGTTCAGGCTCACACGACAGTGCAATGGCAATAACTGCCCTCTGTCTCATTCCTCCTGAAAATTCATGCGGATACTGGTTAAATCTTTCTTCAGGTTTTGGTATCCCTACTTTTCTCAGCATTTCAACAGCCTGTTTTTTTGCTTCTTCCTTTGTTACTTTTTTATGTATCAGAATTCCTTCCATTATCTGTTTTCCTACCTTTATTGTAGGGTTAAGGGAAGTCATCGGATCCTGAAATATCATTCCTATTTTCCCACCCCTGAGCTGTCTCATTCTTTCATCAGAAACCTTTATAAGATCTTCTCCCTGAAACAGTATTTCTCCACCTTTTATTTCCCCAGGCGGCATAGGTATCAGCTTCATAACAGTCTGAACTGTAACTGATTTTCCTGAACCTGATTCACCCACTATTGCAAGTGTTTCCCCCTTGTTTACATGAAAGCTTATATCCCTCAGCGCCTTCACTTCACCGGCATATGTATTAAAGGAAACACTTAAATTTTTTACTTCCAATATTTTTTCATTCATTTATTTATCTCCTGATTCTATTCTTTTATCATAAACTGCATTTTATTTCATCCTGTATATGGAACGATTCTCATCATTCACCTGATGCCAACCGCTTTTTATAATTACGATCTCAGTTTAGGATTCAATGCATCATTCAGTGCATCCCCTACTATGTTAAACGCCAGCGTTATCAATGAAAGGACTGTCGCCGGTATAATAAACAGATACGGGTATGTTGACATTCCTGCAAGTCCGTCAGACACAAGATTTCCTAAGGAAGCCTGCGGAAGCGGCACTCCAAGTCCTATATAACTTAAAAATGCTTCTGTAAAGACTATACTCGGTATATCTGTCGTAAGCCTTATTATAATTACATTTAATGTATTAGGAATCAGATGCTTTATCGTAATCCAGAAAAAATTACCTCCTAAAGATTTCGAAGCAAGTACAAATTCATTTTCCTTTATTTTAAGAACTTCACCCCTCACAAGCAGTGAATAGTTCAGCCATCTTGTCAATGACATTGCAATAATTATAGTTTTTATGCTGTTTCCCATTACTACCATTAAAAGTATAATATAAATCATGGAAGGAATTATCATTAAAATTTCAACTATTCTTGTCATTATCGTATCAACAATTCCGCCAAAATATGCCGAAACCGCTCCATAAACAGTTCCAAAAACTACACATGCCGCCGCAGTTACTATTGACAGCTGCATTGATATTCTTATCCCTTGGGAAAGTCTTGCAAATAAATCCCTTCCCAGTATATCTGTCCCAAGATAATGACCTTTTGAAAATCCTTTTAACGGATTCAGATATTCTTCATTCGTATTTACATCACTGAAGGAATATTTTGTCAGACTTTGACCAAAAAGTGCAAGGAATACAAATACACATAACAGCCCCAGAAAAAACAGCGCCAGCTTATTTTTCTTGAATCTTCTCCATCCGTCCTGCCAAAAAGTCAGACTCGGTCTATATATTACTTCACTTTGGGTTGTATCAGGTCCTACCAGTGAAAATTCATCTGCTGTAGGAACATATTCAAAATTCTGTATATCTTCTCCCTGAATTTTTTCTTTTATTTCATTTCCGTTTATTCCTTCTGCTATTTTCTCATGTAATGTTTCTTTTTCTGATATGTTCCCCATTCTACACTTCATCTCCTTTCCCCAGTTTAATTTTCGGATCAACAAGTGCATACACCAGATCCATTACAATCATCATTCCTATAAGAAATATGGCGTAAAAGACCGTAACTCCCAGAACCATTGTATAATCCCTGTTTGTTATACTGTCAATATAATATTTCCCGAGGCCCGGTATTGTAAATGCCTTTTCTATTACAAACGAACCTGTCAGAACTGCCGCAATTGTAGGACCCATAATAGTAACTATCGGAAGTATGGCATTTCTTAAGGCATGCTTCCATATGATATCTACCGGCTTCACACCTTTTGCCACAGCAAGCCTTATATAATCCTGTCCCATAACTTCTATCATTTTCCCTCTTAAAAGTCTTGCTATCAGCGCAACTGTATAAAGTCCCAATGCAATCGGAGGAAGTATTTTCTTGTCAAATGAATCCCATCCTGATATACGTATTCTGAACATTCTGGGAAGGCCGAGCTGCTTTATGAAAAAGCCGTTATGAATATCCACTACATATTTATGCATAAGTCCAGCTATTACAAAACTTGGAACAGATATTCCAATAATTGCTATTACCATGGCTATCTTATCCTGATATTTTCCTCTTTTTAAAGCCGCTGTAATTCCAAGCGGTATTCCCACAATTAAAGCAAATATTATAGCTCTTATTCCTAAATCAGCAGAACTTTTAAATCCTTCCTTTATAGTATCGTTAACCGTTCTCCCTCTGTCCCTCATTGACTCTCCGAGGTCACCTTTTGCAATATTCCCAAGATAGTACAGGTACTGTACTCCTAAAGGTTTATCCAAATGATATTTTTGCATAAGATTGGCTTTTATCTGAGGCGGCAGCTCCTTCTCGTCCTGAAACGGATCTCCCGGCAGCATGTGTAACAAAAAGAATGTAATAGTTATTACCATCCAGAGTGTTACAAGCCCCAGTGCTATTCTTTTCAATATAAATTTCAGAATATTCTTCATTATTTATTCAGCATCCTTTCTTTAAAACCTATTTCAAATATTTATATTATATTACAATACGTGCCCCTTTGCAATATATTACTCTTTTTCAGGCAGAAATAAAGTATATATTTTTTTTATTTATTTATATACGAATTATATTTTTTTAAATGGATAAATTTCACATTGTAATATGCTTTTAAATTATGTATAATGTAAGTAAATAAACTGTAGAAAGGAGACGGAACTGTTTAAATACAGTCCCTATTATACTATGAATTTTAATGATTACAAATACGAAAGAATTGACATTGATGCAGTAAAAAAACAGTTTGAAGAACTTATCGACAGCTTCAAAAAAGCTGATAACGCTGAAAAGCAGTACGAAATTATGGATAAAGTTATCAATTTGAGAAATTACATTGATACTATGACTACCCTTGTTTCTATTAGACACAGCATTAACACTGCTGATGACTTCTATGATAAGGAAAATGACTACTGTGATGAAATCAGCCCTTTACTTTACGGATTTACAACTGATTTCTATGAAGCTTTAGTTACTTCAAAATTCAGAAAAGAACTGGAAGATAAATATGGAAAATTCCTTTTCGACCAGGCAGAATGCTCCTTAAAAACATTCAGCGAGGAAGTTATCCCTCAATTACAGGAAGAAAACAAACTGTCAAGTAAATATGACAAGTTAATCGCCAGTGCAAAAATTCCTTTTGACGGTGAAGAAAGAACTTTATCACAGATGGTTCCTTATACTCAGTCAAAAGATAGAAATGTAAGAAAAGATGCCGCTAAAAAAGTTGCTGAATTCTTTTCTGCAAATAAACATGAATTTGATGAAATTTATGACAAACTTGTAAAAGTAAGAACTGAAATTGCACACAAATTAGGATTTAAAAACTATGTGGAATTGGCTTATGCAAGACTTAGAAGACTTGATTACAATGCACAGGATGTTGCAGGTTACAGAAAACAGGTGCTTGAAAACATCGTTCCTTTACATTCTGAACTGAGGGAAAGACAGGCTAAAAGACTTGGTATTGACAAACTGAAATTTTATGATGAACCTATAAAATTCAATTCAGGAAATGCTGATCCTCACGGAGATCCCGAATGGATTTTAAATCATGGAAAAACAATGTATCGTGAACTTTCCAAGGAAACTGATGAATTCTTTACATTCATGACTGAAAACAACCTGCTTGACCTTCTTTCTAAAAAAGGAAAAAATAGCGGTGGATACTGTACTTATATCCCTGACTATAAATCTCCTTTCATTTTTGCAAACTTCAATGGTACTGCCCATGACATAGATGTACTTACTCACGAAGCAGGGCACGCCTTCCAGGTTTATGAAAGCAGAGGATACGAAGTACCTGAATATTTATGGCCTAGCTATGAAGCATGTGAAATCCACTCAATGAGTATGGAATTTTTAACATGGCCATGGATGGGACTTTACTTTGAAAACGATGAAGATAAATACAAATTTATCCATCTTTCTGAAGCACTTTTATTCATTCCTTACGGAGTTACAGTTGATGAATTCCAGCACTGGGTTTATGAAAATCCTGAAGCAACTCCTGAAGAAAGAAGAAATAAATGGCTTGAAACAGAAAGAAAATATCTGCCTACAAGAGATTACGGAGAAATTGATGAGCTGAAGGAAGGAATTTTCTGGTTCAGACAGGGACATATTTTTGGAACTCCATTCTACTATATAGACTATACATTGGCTCAGGTGTGTGCTTTCCAATTCTGGATTAAGTCAAGAGAAAACAGGGAAAAAGCATGGGAAGAATATCTGAACTTATGTAGACTTGGAGGAAGTAAGCCTTTCTTTGAATTAATGAAGGCAGCTAACCTGAAAAATCCTTTCACTGAAGGAACAATTGCTTCAGTTATTCCTAAAATAAGGGAATTCCTTGACAGCATAGACGATATGAAAATGTAATACATTAATAGCAGAGTTACAAAAAATGGAAGCCACAAAGAATGTATATTACTAAACTTTAAAGTTTAAAATATGCCATTCTGAAAAGGCTTCCTTTTATATTATTCCTTATATCGCTTTATTTATATTGTTTTGTTTATATCATTTCAATTGTATTAACCTCACTAAATATACCACATAAAGTAGTCTTCCGAACCTTTCTGTATTATTCTGGCTGGAATTCCCACCGCAGCCGCATCATCCGGAACATCTTTTAAAACAACTGCATTTGCTCCTATTCTCGCATTATTTCCCACTGTTATATTTCCTAAAATCTTAGCTCCTGCCCCAACTGTAACATTATCCTTTAAAGTCGGGTGCCTTTTCCCTTTGGAAGAACTGACTCCTCCTAATGTAACTCCATGATAAATTACACAGTCATTTCCCACAACTGCTGTTTCCCCAATTACAATCCCCATTCCATGATCGAAAAAAATTCTTTTCCCAAGTGTTGCTCCCGGATGTATTTCTATACCTGTAAACATTCGTGAAAGCTGGGAAAAAAAACGTGCCAGAAAGAAAAATTTTCTTTTATATAGAAAATGATTGAAACGGTGATTGATAACTGCATGAAACGAAGGATAAAGAAGAACTTCTATCTTATTTCTTACAGCCGGATCCTTTTGAGCTATATTGTCTATTTCCTCCTTAAGCCATTTAAAAATTTTACTCACCCCTTGTTAATTAAAATTATTAATATTATTATCTGTTCGAACCTTATTTCCTAAAATCCTCCCAAACAATAAAAATTTTACTCTGCCTATCATCTTTAAAATAAACAGAGTAATTGTCCTTTTTTATTATTTATTCCATTATTTGTATGCTGCTACTGAAAGATATTTTTCTCCTCCGTCCGGAGCTATAGCTAGCACTTTTTTACCTTTTCCAAGTTTTTTTGCAAGCTGATATGCAGCGGCAATTGCCGCTCCTGAAGAAATTCCAACAAAAAGTCCATTTTCCTTGGAAGCCTTCAATCCGTAAGCCAGTGCATCTTCATCAGTAACCTGTATTATCTCATCAACAACGTTTCCGTCATAGTTACCTGGAACAAATCCTGCTCCAATTCCTTGAATAACGTGTTTTCCAGGCTGTCCACCAGAAACAACTGCTGATTTTATAGGTTCAACTCCAATCACTTTAGTTTCAGGTCTTTCTTCCTTAAGCTTTCTTCCTACTCCTACAAGAGTCCCTGCAGTACCTATTCCAGCAACAAAAGCATCTAAAACTGGAAAATCATTTAATATTTCAACTGCAGTAGTTTCATAGTGTTTCTGTGGGTTTGCAGGATTTTCAAACTGCTGCGGCAGGAAATATCCAGGATTTTCAGCAACTATTTTTTCTGCTTCAGCAATGGCACCTTTCATTCCTTTTGCCCCTTCAGTCAGTATAAGTTCTGCTCCAAAAGCTTTTATAAAATCCCTTCTTTCAACACTCGCTGTATCAGGCATTATTATTATGACTTTATATCCTTTAAGTTTTCCGATTAATGATAATGCAATCCCGGTATTTCCTGAAGTAGGTTCAACTATTGTTCCTCCAGGCTGTAATTTCCCTTCCTTTTCTGCAGCTTCTATCATCCCTAGAGCCGCACGGTCTTTCACACTTCCACCAAGATTGTACTTTTCAAGTTTTACATACACATCGGCGATGTTCTCATCCTTTTCAAGATTAAGTTTTACAACCGGTGTATTTCCAATTAATTCTAAAATGTTTTCGTAAATCATTCCATTACCTCCTAGTAAAATTATTATCTATATTAACTTATTACGAACTGTTTCATTCGCAAATTGTAGCACTAAAAAAACTAAAATACAAGCATTATAAATATACAAAATATAAATATAAATCATTAATCATATTAATTTTATATGTATAAGTACGTTATTAAATTACATTAAATTTACATGTCAGCCCTTTATATATTTGAGTATACAAAACTATTTGTACTGTTCAAATGAAATTATAATAATTACATTTTTTAGAAATTTAAAAGAGGCTATCACAAAAATAATGTAAAAAGGGGGCTCAAAAAGAAAATTTAAAAAATAATGTGAAAAACTATATTTTTGAATTATTTAAAATTTTACAATGTAAAAATATAGTTTTCCCATATATTATATTTAATTTTTACTCTTTTGAGACAATCCCTTCATATCTTCTATTTTTGAGACAGCCTCTTATTTACTTTTCAATATCTTTTAAAAATGCTCTTTATATAAAGGCTTTTCATTATTATAAGGATCATACATTAATACCTGGATATTTTCAACTAAAGGATTATCATTTTTTACTTTATTTGAAACTTCCCTGGCAATTGCACTGAATTCGTCCTTTGTCATAAATTCCCTCGAATAAATCATTATATCTGTTCCTTTGGCGTATGTTGCCGCATCAATATTCTTTATTTTTGGATTACTTTTTTTGACTTCATTCAGAACATCATAATATTCCCTTATAAGAGTATCCACTATTTCAACAGTTTTTTCCGCTTCATCTGCCCTTACGAACAGAGTATAGGTAACCCTGTTTTTTTCCGCTTCAATTTCCTTTATATCTTCTTCCATTGTCTGGTCGGTAGTTTTTCTTATATCTGATTTTGGAGTATAGCCTTCATTCTTAATATAATTCAAAATCTCAGTCTGCTCATCATACACAGGTTTTGAAGGTGTTTTCCCAAATTCAGGCAAAGGTGAAAACTTTGTTGTCTTTGCAGAAAATCCAACAGTTGCTAAAACTGTCAGCAATAAAATTATACCCAATTTTCTTTTCATCTATAAACTCTCCTTTTTTTGTCTAAATATGGGTTTTCTTCAATTTTCCCATAAACCTCTATCCGGTATGGATAATCGCTGTATTCTATTTAGTGTTCTTTTCATACTCTTTTCTTGCCTCTTCAAGAGAAAAACTTCTTTCATATTTTTCTTTGTTTATTTTGTCTTTAATATGAAAAATTTCCTCCAGGTCAATATTATAATCATTTGCAATAGCAATTATATAATAGAATATGTCAAAAAGTTCCTCCTCTATTGTTCCTTTTATATTTTCACCATTGTATCTCAGATTTTTCCTTATATTTTCAGCCAGTTCTCCAAACTCTTCAATCAGTTTCAACACAAGTCTCCGGGAATTTTCCTTTTTTTCTTCTTCACTCCGGATATCTTCTATATCCTTAAGGCTTCCCTTCTCAATATGTTTTATAAGAAACTGTATCTCTTTTAATGTCATGTCTTTATTATTTTCAGCCAAGTTACTCCTCCTTATAAATAATACATAACAATACTACCTTAACCTTTTTATTTTCTTAAGTTTTGCATTTTTTAGAATTTGAATTTTACATTTGAAGATTCAGGTCTTCCAACTGCTTTTTTCTCTTTAACATAGTTTATGAATGAAGTTTCAACACCTAAATGTGTATTTACTCCTTCTCTTCCAGGAGTTGAAGTAATTTTACCGAAAGTTGTATATCCATCTTTTCCTGCTGCAACATATGAATTTGTTCCTACAGTATAAGTTTTTGTTTCATCTATTGGAACCCATTTATTTGTTTTTGCATCAAGTACTTCTACTTTTTTTACTCTCGTTCCATGAGTTCCTTCCTTAGTTGCTTCATATCTTACTGCCGCTCCATATGGGAATGCTCCTGAAGATCCACCGTCAAGTGAAAAATGCAACGCATCTTCTATAACCTGTTTAATTTCTGCTCCATTCATTTTCAGTATATAGATTGTGTTTGAAGTAAATGGAAGTAATGTATAGGCATCATCATATGAAATTTTTCCAGGCACAAGTGAAATTCTAGTTCCTCCTGAGTTCATTATTACCATGTCAACATTACCTGTTCCCATATTTTTAAGCATATGTAAAACTGCTTCAGATACAAGCGTTGTAGCTAGCGATCCTTCCGGATTTTTTTCATTAGGTATTCTGTTTGCTGATCCACCTGGTATTTCTTCTGTTATATTACCTATTTCTTTTTTACCAAGTTCATTTTTTTCCTTTTTATATCCTTCAAGAATTTTCTGAGCTGTTGGATCTTCTTTTACAAATTTTAAATCTTTACGGCTGTTTATAAATTTAATAACATCTTCTTTTTCTTTTCCTTCAAGCTGACTCTTTTCACCTTTTTCGTTTTTCACTTCAAATAAGCTATCTCCAAGAACTATTGTAGGTTCTGCCTTTAATTCAGTTATTACACCTTTATCATTAAATTTAACCTTCATATTTCCTACCAGATGAGAGTAGCTCCATGCTTCTGCAACATATACAGGTTCCCCTGCTGGAGACATTATTTTCTTAGGATATTCAGCAACCGGTTTCAATCCATATTCTTTGAATCCTTCCCCTAGAAGATAGTGAGTATCCCCTGTTATAATAAGGTCTATTCCTGAAACTTTTTCAGCTATTTCAAGGTTTTTCTCATATCCTGCGTGTGAAAGGAAGATTATTTTGTTAATTCCTTTTGCCTGAAGTTCTTCTACCATTTTCTTAGCTGTTTCAACTTCATCATAGAATTTTATATCTTTTCCTGGACTTGAAGATTCAACTGTTTTTCCTACTACATCCAATCCTACAATGGCAACATCCTGCCCCTGTATTTTCTTTATCATATAAGGAGTCCATTTTCCTTCCAGTATGCTTCCTTTATCAGGAACAACATTGGCTGAAACTACCGGTATTTTCAGATCATCAAGGAAGTTTTTCAGAACCAGATTTCCATCATCAAATTCATGGTTTCCTAAAGCAAATAAGTCAAAATGCCCAACATTCATAAGAGCGGCATCAGCTTTTCCTTTAAATAAAGTATAGTAAAGAGTACCTGAAAGAGCATCTCCGGCATGTAATACAAGATTATTTTTATTTGTTTTCTTTAAATCAGTTATTCTTTGAATCATTCTTGGCATTCCACCAACATTAACAGTAACTTTTTTACCATTAAGAACTAGTTCCATTTTTTCTTCTTCAAGATGTGAATGGTGATCATTGATATGGATAACATTCAGTTCCAATGTTTTTGGTGAAAGAGCTTTTTTTGAAGGCGCTTTCTTTTTAGTAGCTCCCATAGCTGAAATACTTAAAGCTGCAGCCAGTCCTAATAAAATTAATTTTTTCATATTTCCTCCTATAAATTTTTTATTTTTATTCTCAATATAATTATATCCTAATTTTCTTAAAAATCAAAACTATATTATTTCAATGATTCCGTGCCACGCTTATTTACGGGGATATTTTTCCTTTATTGAATTAAAGTATTTACTTAATGCCGGAGATTCAAAAGAATCAAGCCATTTTTCCTCTGGAATTGTACAATATTTGGCATAATACTGTGTTGTAACTTCTACAGGATTCTTTTCATTTAAAAATAATCCTTCCTCCTGTATTATTCTTCCATAAGTAGTCAGGGAAGAATTAAAAGCGTCAATCATTTCTGTATTTTTATAGTCTTCGTGAAATGAACGTAACAAGACCTGTTTTATGATAAATCTGCAACGGAAGTCTCCTGGAAATATTTCCTTTATATTTTTATATGCAGAATCAAATTTTTCATCCTTAAAGGGATCCTTTAGATTACCTAAAGAAACCATACTTATTAAAAGAAATAAATATACTGCAATTTTTTTCATTATTAAACCATCCTTTCTTAATTTTAAATATCTTTATCATAAATATTATATCCCGATTTTTTAAAAATGCACACTTATTTTTTTATCAATATTTTTCACTAATACTCTATTTTATTTTTATCCAGATATTCTTCATAAGATTCATATTCATCTCTATTATCTAAAAAATCAAACCAGGCATTATAGTAAATTCTGCATTCTTTTATATATTCTTCATTATCTTTTCCTAATTTTTTGGATATTTTGGAAAATTTATCTAAGTTATTTAACATTTCCAATTTTGCATCTTTTTCTGCACAAGAATTTCCATCTAAAATTCCCCACGGCAATTCATGTATAGAAAAATTTATATAATTTGATAGAAATCTGTATTTCTGTTTTAATGCCGGCAGATAATCCGGTTCTTTTTCTAAAATTTTATCAGCAAAGGTGTAGACATTGTCAATCCCAAATTCATTATATACAGCTTGTGCAAATTGCAATGTGTAATCATTTGCCTCATCTTCTCCAATTAAAAATTTTAAAGCCTTTACTCCTCCATTATTTATATCTTCTTTTAAAACTTCTGAAAAAGCTGATATAAATTGAGGAAATATTTTAATTTTCTCCTCATATTTATTAATAAAATCTTGAAATTCATCAATACTTACTTCATCATCATAATTTCTTCTTTTATATTCCTGTAATAAATTATATCTTTCTTTTCTTTCTTCTGTCGTCAGATATTTATTTTTTGGGTATTTCAGAAAAATATCCAAGTAATCTTTAAAAATCGTTTTCATTTATAAATTCTCCCTTTTAAATATAAAAATAGCTAACTTCCTAATTTTCCTGACATAAATTTTCGATTTTTTTGAATATTTAGAATATTCACTATTTAAGTTAAAATTCAAGGTTTACTTTCAGCTTAATTATATCCTATTTTACTAATATATTATATTTGTTTTCCCTTTGCTATAAATTCTATAAAATAGATATCCAATAAACAACCTGCCAAATACTGATTAACTAAATTTTATAAATTAAATAATATAAAATCCACCTGTAAGATTTGCTCTTCAAAAGAATTGACTTATTTGAAAAAAAATGGTATATTCAAATTATCAATTAGTTATACAAAAATAATAAATTTAAGGAGAGATGATATAATGGCAATAAGTTTAAACAATGATACTTTTGAAAAACAAATATCTAATGGAGTTACTCTTGTAGATTTCTGGGCTGAATGGTGTTCGCCATGCAGATTTCAGCTTCCTATTTTAGAAGAAGTTGCAGAAGAAATTGGAACTAAAGCGGTTGTTGCTAAAGTTAACGTAGATGAAGAACTTGAACTTGCTCAGCAGTTTGGTGTACAAAGCATCCCTACACTGATTTTATTTAAGGATGGAGCACCTATTGACATAATGGTGGGAGTTCAGGACAAGGAAACTCTTGTAGAAAAAATTACTAAAGCACTGTAAAAACAATAATTTTTCTGAAATTTTCATTATCAGAAGTAATAAAGCTGCAAAAATTAAGGGGGTTGTCTCAAAAAGTAAATTTTAGTAAATGAATAAAATATAGTTTTTATACATTATATTTATAGTTTTACTATTTTGAGACAGTCTATTTTGGATGCAGCTTTTTCTAATTTAAAATTATAAAAAAGGAGGCGTACTGCCTAAAAAAGCACAGGCAGAACGGTAAAAATATGTACGATTCAGTTATTATAGGTTCAGGTCCTGCAGGGCTGACTGCGGCTATTTATTTAAGCAGGGCAGGACTAAAAAATGTTATTATAAGTGGAACTCTTCCAGGTGGGCAGCTTACATCCACAACTGATGTTGAAAACTTCCCGGGTTTCCCAAAAGGAATATCAGGTTTTCAGCTTATGGAAGACATGGCGCTTCAAGCTGCAAATTTCGGTACAGAAACATTGAAGACAACTGTTACATCAATTGATTTTGACAGCAGACCTTTTAAAATTCATCTAAAAAACAAGAATGTACTTGAAGCAAGATCAATAATCCTTTCAACAGGTTCATCTGCAAAATACCTTGGAATTGAAAATGAAACCGAAAGTATTGGAAACGGTGTAAGTGCATGTGCTACTTGTGACGGATTTTTCTACAGGGGAAAAGAAGTTGTTGTTGTAGGTGGTGGAGATACTGCCATGGAAGAAGCTACTTATCTTACAAAACTTGCAAGTAAAGTAACTCTTATTCACAGAAGAAATGAACTTAGAGCTTCTGCAATAATGCAGGAAAGAGCACGTAAAAACGAAAAAATAGAATGGAAGTTAAACTATACACCTGTAAAGGTTATTACTAATGAATTGGGAAAAGTTTCAGGAATTGAACTACGTAACAATGAAACAAATGAAGTGGAAACACTTAATACTGATGCTATTTTTGTTGCCATCGGCCATAAACCAAATACTGATTTTTTAGAAGGAAAAATTGAACTGGATTCAAGCGGTTATATTATAACTGAAGGAAAATCTTCAAAAACAAATATTCCAGGGGTCTTTGCCGCAGGAGATGTACAGGATAATAAATATCAGCAGGCAATAACAGCTGCAGGAAGTGGTGCAATTGCCGCTCTTGATGTGGAAGAATATTTAAATGAAAATGAATAGAACTGAGACTTTTATATAGAAAAATGTATGGAGGTTTTTAAATGTCTGAAGGGCACAAAACTCCACCGGAATTGGTGGATTATATTATTAAAGTGGGAATAGATAAGGCAACTAAACCTTTATTTAAACTTATGCTGCTTGGAATTTTCGGAGGAGCTTTTATAGCCCTTGGAGGAGCAGGAAATATTATTTCATCTTCCACTCTTGTAAAAACTGATCCGGGACTTGCCAAATTTTTAGGAGCGGCTGTTTTTCCAGTAGGACTGATTTTAGTTGTAACACTTGGGGCTGAACTATTTACAAGTAACTGTCTGTTATCTCTTGCATATGTAAATAAAAAAATTACTTTAATACAAGTGATTAGAAATCTTGTAATTGTTTATCTTTTTAACTATGTTGGAAGTTTTATAGTTGCTTATATCACAGTAAAAGGTGGAAGTTTTAATCCAGATTCACTTAATTATTTACAGGATATGGCAACTCATAAAGTTCATGCTTCTGCTTGTTCACTTGTTATCAAAGGTATACTATGTAATGTCCTAGTATGTGGGGCTGTCATCCAAAGCTATACTTCAAGAGATACTATCGGTAAATTAGTAGGAGCCTGGTTACCTATTATGCTATTTGTTCTTATTGGTTATGACCACTCAATAGCAAATATGTTCTATCTAACTGCCACTAAATTAGTAAATCCAAGTTTATTTGGAATTTCTTCTATATTGTACAATCTATTTTACGTTACAATTGGAAATATTTTAGGAGCTTTAGCAATAGGATTACCTCTATATTTTTCATATTATAAAAAATTAGATAATTAAGACTTTAAAAAAGCTGTCTCAAAATTTAAATTTATGAATTTTGAGACAGCTCATTTATTATTGTTTTATAAATTTCCTTCGACTACTATAATAGTTGTGTGTTTTAAAGCTTCTTTTAACCAGTCAGTAAAATCTCTTAAAAACTTTCTTTCTAAGTCAGATATATGTTCTAAGTTATTTTCTATTTCATTTATAATTTTTAACCAATCATTTTTTTCTATCCAATTGTCAAAGCAGACATCAAGTTCTTGCCTAAGGCTTCCATTAGAAGCATCTACAAATGGATATATTATTTTAAAATAAGGAAGTAAAATTTCATAATCCTGAAGATAAATCCTTAATGGATTATTATAGCAGTGCCAATCTTTCCACTTTGCTTCCCAATTGGAAGTATTAGAAGTTTTAAGAGGATTAAAGTCTAATAATATTCTTTCACCTTTAGGTGCATTAAGTCTTAATTCTAAATATTTTTGTTTTTCATTAGCTGATGAATTTAACCATACCATTTTTAATTTCACCTCTATAAAAATTATAAAATAAAATTCAATATTTTAAAAGTTTTTAGTATCAATACTAAAAATCATAAATTAATAAATAAAAACTAGACTATCTCAAAAATTACAAATTAATACAGGAACTATATTTTTCATTTTGAGATAGTCTTATTTTTTTAATTATTATTTTATTAATAGATTGCCCTGAATCCTATTCCGCCTCTTACATTGTGGCCTTTTGTATCATAGCCTGCATTTACTGTTACTCCAAATCTTGTGTTGTCTATTCCGATATTAAGGTCAAATTTTCCATTTCCTCTTCTATCTTCCTTTTCCTTTTCAAGATTATACCAGTCTGCTGATGTATAACCTACCCTTGCCCTGTTACCAGTTTGCAGTCTTCCCAGCTCGTTTTCATATGCCGCTGTTAAACCTACTGATAGTTGTGTCTTTACTGCTAAAGGCTGTACATATTTGAACTCCAATCCAACTTCAGGTTTTACTGAGAAATAGTCATTTCCTTCAACTTCTAATCTCATCTGTCCTGTTTCTTCCTTTATGTCACTAAATCTTCCATATTCCATCTTTAATGATCCATATGGTCTTAAATGAGTTCTTTCGCTCATTCTTATGTCATAACCTAACTCATTTTTCAGAGATACTCCATATGTATTGTATGCTGATTTCGCTTCAAATATATCATCAACTACCAGATACTTACGTTTCATTTCGTTTCTTCCAACAAACACATCTCCGCCAATTGTCCATTGCAGACTTCCATTATGGTCTGTCATCGGTGACATTGTTTTAAAGATTCCTGCCTTTAACATTGTCTGGCTTTCTCTTGATTTTCCTACATCTTTAAATCTAAAGTTGTTGTTTACTGCTCCAGCATACCAGCCTGAACTGTTTCCTAACTTAACAGCTTCATTTTCATGGATATAGGCTACTCCATATGCATTACTTGTGTAGTCAATTACTCCTGCTGTATCTGTATTGTATTCATCCCTCATTCCGAAGGCTTTTATTTTATTGGAGTTTTTAGTTGTATTTCTCCATTCGTTTCTTAAATAGTCAAATTCCTTATCAAGTGCTTTTCCTGTTGCATTTACCCTTTGCTGAACGTTTGAGTACTGGTGTCCCTTCATCTGATCCACTGCCTGTGCAAATAACTGAGGTTCTCCTTTTCCTATTGCATTTAACTTATCAAATAAAACTTTTTCTCTTGAACCTGTACCTTCAATCCCATATCTCTGTTCCAGACCATTCATGAAGTTATATGTATCCTGATCTTTCGCAAAAGCTGTATAAGGTATCTTAGATAGATATACTGCATTGAAAGTATCGTCTGAATTTTGAGTTCCAGTAGCTATCCAAGTTAAACTTCCTGATGAAATTTTAAAATTCTTTCCAGTACCTCCGGAAGTTAGTACACTTATCTCATCATTATATGGTTTTAAGATATTTTCTCCTATTTTAATATCTTTACTATCTGTATATCTTGATGCTTCTGTTCCAAATATTAGATTAATATCGTTTACTCCTGTTAAATATTGCAGCCCTTGAATAGGATTTGTGTAGTTTATTCCAGATGTATCCACATACATCCCTATCTCTGATGCTCTTGCAGCAGAAGGTGTATTTCCTAGATTAGAACTTGTCAAATCTAATTCTGTACTTCCTGCTACTACTCTCGATGCATTTGGTGATGCAACTGTTGTGTCCACAAAAGTCGGTGTCAGAATATTTCCATCTCTGGAAACTGTAGCAGTTCCATTTCCTGGTGCTTTAATTTCTATGCCTGCTACTCTTTTAGTTGTATCAGTCTGTTTCTTTGTCTGGACAGCTACTGCGCCGTTTGTTGCAGTAGGTGTAACACCTTCATTTTTACCTTTTGATAAATAGATTCCAGTATTGTTGTTTCCGTCAACTATGATGTTACCATAGTTCTTAATTACAGCTCCATTTTGTACAGATACTCCTACTATTCCGTCATTTGTTGGATTAGGAACTGTTTTAATTGTTCCGTAGTTTTCTCCGACAGCATTGTTATCTAAGTGCATACCGGTAGTATTCTTTCCACTTAATTCAATAGTTCCATAGTTTTTAGCTGTTGAACCGCTTCCAGTAGCATACATTCCTATACCATTATCTTTTTCAACTTTAATAGTACCATAGTTTTCAACAGTTCCTGTCTGAATAACATTTCCATTATCATCTGTGTAACCTGCTACCATTCCTATTCCATATAGTTTATTTGCTGTATCGCTGGCACCGACTTTTATTACAGAATTGACAGTAGAGCTTCCATTTACTATTGTTCCACCGGAAATACTGTACATTCCAACATTTCCTATTCCACTGCTAAAGTCTACATCTCCCAAGTTAGTTACATTACCTGCTGCATATATTCCGTAGTTATTATTTCCTGTTGATGTCAATGCTGTTCTGTTTTCTATATTTCCTGTTGTATCTGTTGAATATATATACACAGTGTCATTCCCTACTGTTACAGAGTTTGCAGGAGTTATTGTTAATTTTGTTCCTGTTCCCTTTACAACATATCCATAAGAATTGTCTCCAATTCTCATATCAGCCTGACTTAAAATATTCTGATTCTGTCCTGTTGCAAATACTCCAACAGACTGGTTATTACCAACTTCTATTGAACTTCCTGAAGCTAAAGTTACGTTTGGAGCAGCTGAACTCGTATACTGTCCATTTGAATAAATACCAACTGAGTTACTTCCTACTTTTATTTTTCCAGTTGAAGCCATATCTATAGTTTTTCCATAGATACCATATGTGTTATCTCCACCTATTATATCCTTATTGTTATAAATTTTAGTATTCTGATCTTCAGTATACATACCAATGTTAGGTTCAGTTGGAGAAGTTGAAGCTGCTATATTTATCGTTCCTGAGTTTTCCATTCTTGAACTAGCTTCACCAAACATTCCTGTTCCTATTTGACCGTTTACATTTATTGTTCCGTTATTAGTTATAGTTGCTCCTTCTCCTGCCATTCCAACAGATTTAGTTCCTGTTGTTGTGATTACTCCCGCTGTATCATTTAGTGCAACTGCATTTGTAAATGTTGTTCCTGCCTTATTATTTTTAGCAAATATTCCTATTGCACCTTCACCGTCCAAGTTAACATCCCCTCTATTTGTAATATTTACTTTTCCTTGTCCGGCAGCTCCTGTTCCAAATTCATCTACAACAACGTTTCCAACAGTATCTGTTCTGTATGCAATTCCTAATAATCCTATCGATTTTTCTCCACTTACGTTAACAGAGCCATTATTTACAACTTCTGAACCATTTACTGCATATATTCCAACTGCATTGCTATTAGCAGAAGAATCTTTTTCAACATTTATAGTTCCACTATTATTAACTTGTCCATAGTTAACGAAAACTCCTACTCCACCTTTATCAGTTCCATCTGTTCTTGCTACATCTACTGTTTTCCCACTTACAATGTTTACCTGAGCTTCTGTATTAGTTACTGCTTTGTCACTTGAGTTAGCTTCAAGTCCTACAACTTGTCCATTATAGAATTCATTTGCATCAGCAGAGCTTAATCTTGCAGTTAAGTTTTCATTTACATTCAGCTTTAATCTTTGACCTAGGACCTTTTTAAAGAAGAACCCACCAGGTGTTGTATCTCCTTCATTTTTATCTGTTGCAACATCAAAATTAATTGTTCCATTATCTATTGCAAGTTCTTTAAATTTATTGAAAGTTTGTCCGCCTTCAGTTCCAGGATTAAGAACAATTCCCAATGAATTTTTTATTGCACTTAAATTAGAAACATTTTGAGTTCCCAGGTTATTCAGATTTATTCCAACAACATCATTTGAATATACTGTTACATTAGTTGAAGATGTTGTTATAGGTCTGTGTGAACTAGAGAAATCAACATTCATCAATGTTGAACGTCCTCTTAATTCTATATTGGAATTACTTAAGTCTATTTCCCCCTGACCATCAGAATATGCGGCATAACCATTTCCATCATATTTTAAAGTTGCTCCTGTTAAGTCAATTTTAGTTCCTGTGTCATATGCAGCTGCTCCTGCTGAACCTCCATTTACAGTTATATTTGCATCATGCAAAGTTATTTGAGCCTGATTTTCTGCATAAACTGCAAGCCCTTCCTTTGTTGTTCCAGCTTCAACATTTATATTTAATTTATCTCCGGCATTGGAAGTTATTGTACTTCCAGTACCTTTACTGTATAGTCCTGTTGCCCCATTTGTTGCTTTTATATTTGCCTTATCTGTTGGATTAGGCCCGGCTTCTATTGTTGCTGTTCCTGTATTGTATATTCCGGAAGATTTTTTACCATTTACTTCAAGATTTCCTGAAAATTCAAATTTTCCTTTATTAGAAATTCCAATATTTTCTGCATCTCCTATATTACCACTTGGATCTGTGTCTCCAACTCCTGATAATTTAATAGAACCTGTGTTTTTACCTTGGCTAAATTTATCAGTATACATACCTATACTTTGTTTAGCTTGTAAATCTATAGTACCTTCATTTACAATGTTATCTATTGTAGATGCTGTAGTTCCTGTAGCTGCCATACCAACAGTTTTAGTAAATCCTTTTCCAACTGTTATAGTATTGTAGTTATAGATATGCTGAGCTTGACCATTTGAGTGTAAAACTGTGTTTCCACTTCCTGTATAGTCATTTCCATCATCATCTATTCCTGTAGCAGTAATATCTTTCTTCACTTGAATACCATGTTTATCTGTTCTTACTAAACTACTATTTTTAGCACCATTTCCAAAAGTAAATGTTCCCATTGTAGTAGAGTCAAGTATCATGTCATTAGTATTGTTATCTGAATAATCTTTAAGTCTTAAGAAACCTATATTCTTTTCTCCAGCTACTTCTATGTTTAAATCAGATATATTTGCAATAGGGTTAGTATCATTAGCTCCTGGTGCTGATTCTCTTGCTACTGCTGACAATGATTTTCCAATAGCCATACCAACATTTTCTTCACCATTTACAGTTATTTTCTTACCAGTACCAGAAGTTACTGTAACCATATCATAGTATTTTGACCATGTAGGATATAAAGGATCTGTTTGAGGCTTTACGAAAATATTTTTCATTCTAGCACCATAGTTATTTTTACCATTAACTATTATATTTCCTAATGATACATCCACTTTAAATACTCCACTATAGCCATAAATATATTGTCCAAAGTCCATACCTATACTATTTTGGTTATTGATAATTATCTTTCCATCATTTATAGTTTTATGTGGTATTCTATCTGGATCTACCATTCTTTCTATATCTATCATAATACCTACAACGTTATTACCGCTTGCTAGTATTATTTCTCCTGTATTTAAAAGAGTAGAACTTGATTGAGGGTGATTACGACTAGTTGCCCATAATTGATGTTCTATTCCAACTAAAACATTTGAATTAACAGGAACAGGAATACCATGCAAAGTTAATTTTCCAGCAAAAGTTGATGTTCTATTACCAGGAGTATAGTATCCACTATAGTCTCCCCCAACACCTGCTGGGTTATAACTTATAAAACTTTTTGTCCAAGATCTTCCACCTAAGTCAGTCAGTTCATATTCTCCAGTGAACATTGTATTATGGTCTCTTAGGTCATTTATGAAAGTATTCATTCCAAATTGAGGTCCATTACCTGTTTGCCCTGTTGTTAAAGAACCATTCTTAGTAGGATCTAAAGTTGTTTCAACATTAAGTTTACCTTCCCATTTTGTTCCTAACCAACCTGGAGCTGCTCCAGCTGTTATTTTAAATACACCTTCAGTGGAATATTTTTCATAGTTTTGGACGATAATGTTAGTTTGTGTCATTCCAATTATTTGGTTTTGAATAAAACCTCCTCCTACAAAGTTTAATGCAGGCGGATCAAAAGTTGTAGGTGTTATTTCTGCTGGTGCAGACGGTTTTACCGGAGACGTAATAAACCTAGGATCAAAAGTTGGATACGACACTTCTGGTGTTGCCGGTTTATAACTAGGAGCCTGTCTATTTATAATTTTAGGTTTTATTCCGGCACTTATTTTTATTTCAACATCAGGTTCATGAACTATTCCTAAATTTGTCGACCCATATGAAATTGAATTTAAGCCAGTTTCTAAAAATTTATTTAAATTCCCTGTTGTATCTCTTGTTAAAACTTCATCTTTTATTTTATTTCCTCTACCTTTGTATGTGCCATTCCATTTGCTGTATATGTAGTTAGCTCCCGTTTGCCATGAAGCCCAAGGTGATTTTACGACATGGTCTCCCTGTTCCATTAATTGAACTAGTTCAAAATTATTTTTTTTAATCAGTTTATCATTTTCTTTTTTTGCTTCCCTGAATACCTGTTTCATTTCCTCTATTGAATTATTTAAATCTAATCTTGCCTGCTTTGTAGATTCACTTTCCTTACTGTTAAAATTTTCTTCATTTCCATATAAAAATCCTCCAGTTACAAGAAAACTAAGCAATAAAGACTTACTATATTTTATATTCTTATATCTCTTAGCAATATTTCTAAGTTCCTTTTCTATTCTTCTTAAAGTTCCATTCATATTTACTCCCTTTTTCTCATTTATTATATTTTATAAAGATTTTTCTGTTTTTTTTCTTATAATATCCTTTTAACTAGAAGTATATCAAAAAACAAAAATTTAATCAATCTTTTTATAAACAAATATGATAAATATTTTGAAAAATAAGTAAAAAAAATAAAAAATATAAATTTAAAAAAAACAAAAAAAGGCTTCCCTGTAATGTAATACAAAAGACTACATTACAGCAGAAACCCTTCTATTTATATTTTTAATATCCTATAATTTATCAATTTGCATAAATCAAATCAATTCTAGTGAGAGCATCCGCATCCACATTCTTTTTCAGCGATTGCTTCCACACCTGGTAATGGTTTACCTTCAAGATATTCAAGTGAAGCTCCTCCACCAGTTGAAATGTGAGAGAATTTATCAGCAAATCCTAGTTGGATAGCCGCAGCGGCTGAATCTCCTCCACCAATAATTGTTGTAGCTCCTGCTAATTCAGCGATTGCTTTACATACTCCTATTGTTCCTTTTGCGAAGTTTTCCATTTCAAATACTCCCATTGGTCCGTTCCATACTACTGTTTTTGCACCAACTAAAGCATCTGCGAATAATTTGATAGATGCTTCCCCTATGTCAAGTCCCATCCATCCGTCTTCGATACCGTCTACAGAAACTGTTTTGAATTCTGTATCATTTTTAAATTCTTTAGCTACTACTGTATCTACAGGTAAGATTAACTCTACACCTTTTGCAGCAGCTTTTTCAATTAATGATTTTGCAAGTTCAACTTTATCTTCTTCAAGTAATGAAGAACCTGTATTTTTTCCTTGAGCCTTAAGGAAAGTAAACATCATTCCTCCACCGATTATTACTTTATCAGCTTTATCTAAAAGATTTTCGATTACTCCTATTTTATCAGAAACTTTTGCTCCTCCTAGGATAGCAACTAGAGGTCTTGCAGGATTATCTACAGCTCCTCCTATAAAGTTTATTTCTTTTTCTACAAGGAATCCTACTGCTGATTCTTTAATGTTTGAAGCAATTCCAACATTTGAAGCATGTGCTCTGTGTGCAGTTCCAAATGCATCATTTACAAAGACATCTCCTAATGAAGCCCAGTATTTTCCTAATTCAGGATCATTTTTAGATTCTTTTTTACCATCAAGATCTTCAAATCTTGTGTTTTCGAACATCAAAATTTCTCCTTCTTTTAATTCTGCTATTGCAGCTTCCAATTCTGCACCTCTTGTTTCAGGTACAAATTTAACAGGTTTTCCTAATGCTTCAGACAATCTTTTTGCAACAGGTGCTAAAGTTTTTGAAGCTTTATCTTCTTCTGCCTTAACTTTTCCTAAATGTGAAAATGCTATAACTTTTCCACCATTTTCCAGAATATATTTTAATGTAGGCAACGCCGCAACTATTCTGTTATCATCTGTAATTACCCCATCTTTTATAGGCACGTTGAAATCCACTCTTACAAGTACTTTTTTCCCTTTTACATCCAAATCTTTTAATGTCTTCTTAGCCATACTTCCTCCTATAATAAATTAATTTTTTCTTTATTTGTTAAATTATAGCACTGTTTAATTGTATTTTCAAGAATTATTTATTATAAAAGAGACTCTAAAAAGAAGTTATAAAAGTTAAAAAACCAAGTATAACCCCAGTTACATTGGGTATAATTAGTATATAATCTTTTTTCGGCTCTTTTGTCCAACCATAAATAACCCATATCAAACATGAAAAAGAGGCAAATAACGGTTGCCAAGGCTGTGATTTAGTCCCTGACAGATTAGCCATAATTTGCGGGATATATGCTATAAAGACAAAAACTCCTATAAATGCTCCAATCGAACCAACTATTTTATTAATTTTACTCATTTTACTCATTTTATTACTCCTTCCTTTTTTCCTTTTGTTTTAATTAGTTAACCTTATCCTATTAAATGTATACACTTTTTTGAATTTCTTTGGTATCTATTAAATACCAAAAGAAATATGATTTTCCACCCTCATTTATTTTTATCTGTAGTACTTGTAAGTCTACAGACAATATATTATAACACATTATACAAAAAAAAGGAAGTACTTACTTTTTTGTAGTATACTAACTAAAAGGAGAGTAATAAGTTATGGAAAATATATTACATACAGAACAAATCCCTTTTTTAAAAACTCTTTCTATTGTTGAAGGGAAATGGAAGCTAAGAATATTATATGAACTCGCCTATAATCCTACTTTACGTTATAGTGAATTGAGAAGAAATTTAACACCAATTACACATAAAATGCTTTCCACTCAATTAAAAGGTCTTGAAATGGACAATATGATTATTCGGAAAGAATACCCTCAGATTCCGCCTAAAGTTGAGTATTCGTTATCTGAAAAGAGGAGAAGTTTTCTTCCTGTTATGAAACTGATGTGTGAATGGGGACGTAACTATGTTGTCTCAGATGAAAATGAAGTAATGTCTGAATAAAATTCGTTAAAATCTTATAAATAAAATAAAAATACATCTATTAATTTAAAATATACTTTTATTCTGTTATCAGATATACCTTAAATAATAAATGTATTTTTTATTTATTTCAATATTATTTTACTATGCTTCTATTACTCTTTCACTTTTCAGTACACTCTCATTGAAGCTTCCCATTTCCTTGTCCACTACAGTTGAAATTACCATTGCTCCATTTACATTTACTGCTGTACGTCCCATATCTATTATTGAATCTATCGGGAATACAATCGCTACCGGATCAAACGGCAGTCCCATTCCTCCAAGTACAACTGTTGCCGCTATATAGGCTGTTCCTGGAACTCCTGCCATTCCAAATGAACCTAATGCTATTACTGTTATAAGGCTTATAAGGAATACAGGTGTAATCGCAATTCCATTCATGTTTGCTATCATTATTGCAATAACTGCAGGGAATACTCCAGCACATCCGTTCATACCTATAGTTGTTCCAAGTGTTGCTGTAAAGTTTGCTGTTGGAGAACTTACTCCCACTTCCTTTTCCAATGTTTCAATAGTTACAGGCAATGTTCCCATGCTTGAAGTTGTTGTCAGTGCAAGAATTAACGGTGCCGTTGCTTTTTTATAATATGTAAAAGGATTTATTCCATGTATTGCAAGATTTATAGACTGCATTACAACTACCAGTGCCAGTGATATAAACATTACAATCAGATAAGTTACAAGATTTTTAAATACTTCCAGTCCGTAGGAAGCTGTCAAATCAAACATTAATGCAGCAACTCCATAAGGAATTATTTTTATAATAGTTGTTGTGACACTTGTCATTACTGCAAATAGTGCTGATGTTACATCTTTTAACGGCTGTATCTTTTCAGGATTTTTCAGGCTCATTCTATTTGTTGCAAATCCTAGGAACGCAGCAAATATAACTACTCCTATTACGCTTGTTTCAGACATTGCCTTAAATATATTTGAAGGGATAAATGAAACTACTACATCAACAAGACCTTTATATTCACCTTTTCCTGTCCATGCTTCCATTCCTTCAGGCAATTTCATACCTACTCCCAGATTAAACAGCATTGCAACTGAAATTCCTATAATTGCTGAAATTGCAACAGTTACTGTATAATAAACAACTGATTTTCCAGTTAATTTTTTTAAATTTTCGTTATTTTTTGAATTTATTATTGAATTATAAACTGACAATCCAACCAATGGAATAACAACCATTTTAAGAAGACTTGTAAATCCTCTTCCCACCAGTGAAGCTGCAGTTGTCACATTTTTTATAACATCAGGTACCTGTTCTGCCCCTACCATACCTAAAGTTGATTGAAATACAATTCCTACAGCAAACCCCAATACTGTTGAAATAATTACCCTTGTAGAAAATTTAAATTTTTTCTTCAAATTTACGTTTACATGGACTAATAAAAAGAATAATAAAATTAATATTCCTATCCATATGCTTGAAAATAATAATGTTGACATTTCTTTTCCTCCTCTTCTGCTAAATAATTCAGCTCAATATGTTTTCATATACAAATATATCATTTGTATACGAGTATGTCAAGATTTTTTTAGATTTCATCTATATTTTTAATTAATAGAAAAATTTACCATTGATATATTTCCAATTTTTCGTTACAATTAATAATATAATTTTTTAAGGAGGGTAAAATGGAAAGCTGGTTATTTTTAGGATTAATACTGCTTGTTGGAGCTGTTTCAAAAAATCAGTCTATCATAATAGCATCAATTTTTGTAATGATATTAAAATTTTTACCATTTACAGACAATATAATGCTTGAATTTAAGAAAAAAGGGATAAACTGGGGAGTATTAGTTATTACAATAGCAATTTTAATTCCTATAGCTACTAAGGAAATAGGATTTCTTGATCTTATAAATGCTTTTAAATCTCCTATTGGCTGGGTTGCCATATTAAGCGGTATTGGAGTTTCCCTACTTTCAGCAAAAGGTGTAAATTTACTTTCAGGCCAGCCTGAAATAACTGTTGCCCTTGTTTTTGGAACAATAATCGGAGTTGTTTTCATGAAGGGAATTGCAGCAGGCCCTGTAATTGCAAGTGGAATTACATACTGCATTTTACAGATTATAAATGTTATATGGAAGAAATAAAATATATCTGAAAGATAAAAAAGGATGTCCCAAAAGAAAATTTAAAAAATAATGTAAAAGTGTACTGACTCCAAAAAGTTGGACACAAGATTGGAGGTGCAGTACAAAGCCATATTTTTGAATTATTTAAAATTTTACAATGTA